>NZ_CP159824.1:730000-1030000 GCF_047729545.1 Candidatus Pelagibacter sp. Uisw_092
GATATTGCAAAAAAACTTAATAAAAAAATTCCTAATTTAAATCAAATCAAAAAAATTGATATTCACACAAGTCATCACACTCATTACGTAATTGGTACTGGTGCAAACGATCCTCAAAAAATGGATCCTAATGCAAGTAGAGAAACACTAGATCATTCTATCATGTATATTTTTGCAGTGGCACTTGAAGATGCTGATTGGCACCATGTTAAATCATATACCAAACAAAGAGCTAATAGAAAAAGCACTATAAAAATTTGGAAATCAATTACCACCTTTGAAGATAAAAAATGGACTAAAAAATATCATGATCCTAATCCAAAGAATAAATCATTTGGTGCAAAGGTTGTGGTTACCTTAAATAATGGTAAAAAAATTACAGAACAATTAGATAGAGCTGATGCTCACCCTTATGGAGCACGTCCGTTTAAAAGACAAAATTATATAAATAAGTTCTTAACGTTAACAGACGGTATCTTAGATAAAAAAGAAAGTTCCCGTTTCTTAAAAGTTGTTCAAAATCTTAAAAACTTAAAAACTGGAGAGTTAAATAAATTAAATATCCAGGTTAAAAAAAGTCAGATAAAGAAAAATACCAAACAAGGAATTTTTTAATGCATTTTGTAGAAAAAGAACCTAGTCAAAAAAGAGCTGACTTTGTCAGTAAATTAAAATCAAATAAAATTTTAAGAGTTCCAGGTGCTTATAACCCACTAACAGCAAAACTAATTGAAGAAATTGGTTATGATGCAGTTTATGTATCAGGTGGAGTTATGGCTAATGATTTAGGTTTTCCAGATATAGGTTTAACTACACTACAAGATGTTAGTACTAGGTCTTATTTAATATCTAGAGTTACAAGTTTACCAACGATTGTTGATATCGACACTGGTTTTAAATCTTGTGAAGAAACTATTAAAACTTTTGAAGAGTTTGGCGTGTCAGCTGTTCACTTAGAAGATCAAGTAGAACGAAAAAGATGTGGGCACTTAGATAATAAAGAATTAATTTCAGCTGAAGCAATGGTTAAAAAAATTAAAGAATGTGTTGCAGCTAAACAAGATGAAAATTTTAAGATTATAGCAAGATCTGATGCTAAGGGAGTTGAGGGAATAGATAAGATGATTGATAGATGTAAGGCATATATTGATGCTGGAGCAGAAATTATTTTTCCAGAAGCTTTACATGACGAGAAAGATTTTGAAAAAGTTAGAAAAGAACTGTCATGTTACTTGCTCGCTAATATGACTGAGTTTGGAAAATCTAAGTTATTCAATTACAAAGAATTAGAAAATTTTGGATACAATATTGTTATTTATCCAGTAACCACACAAAGATTAGCCATGAAAAATGTAGAAGATGGCCTTAGAGACATTTTTGTGAATGGACATCAGAATAATATTATTGATAAAATGCAAACTAGAAAAAGACTTTACGAGTTAGTTGAGTATGAAAAGTACAACTCGTTAGATGAAAAAATTTATAACTTTAGTACGGAAGGACATGAATAATGAGTGATGATATTAAAAAAGGTTTACTAGGAATAATTGTTGATGAGACTGAAATTTCAAAAGTTATGCCTGAAATTAACTCTTTAACTTATAGGGGTTATGCAGCTCAAGATTTATGTGCAAGATGTGACTTTGAAGAAGTTGCATATTTAATTTTAAATAAAGAATTACCAAATAAAAACCAGCTAAAAGAATTTAAGAAAGAATTATCTAAAGAAATAACTTTATCAAAAAATTTAATAGATATTTTAAAAAAGATTCCTAAAAACTCTCACCCGATGGACGTTGCAAGAACTGCCGTCAGTGTTATGGGTCTTGAAGATAAAGAAACTAAAGACAACTCCCCTAAAGCAAATTTAAGGAAAGCAATTAGAATTTTTGCAAAAACTCCAACTGCATTAGCTGCTTTTTATAGACTTCGAAAAGGGAAAAAAATTATAGCACCAAAGAAAAAGTTCAATTTTTCAGAAAACTTTTTCCATATGTGCTTTGGAAAAGTTCCAAACAAAGAAATTGTTAAAGCTTTTGATGTATCACTAATTTTATACGCTGAGCATAGTTTTAACGTATCAACTTTTACAGCAAGAACTATTACCAGTAGTTTATCGGATATTCATGGAGCAATAACAGGTGCGATCGCTAGTTTAAAAGGTCCTCTTCATGGTGGTGCTAATGAAGAAGTAATGCACATGATGAAGAAAATCAAAAAACCTGAGAATGCCTTAAAATGGATTACTAAAGCCCTTAAAAATAAAGATGTGGTGATGGGATTTGGTCATAGAGTTTACAAAAGTGGAGACTCAAGGGTTCCAACAATGAGAGAATATTTTAAAAGAGTGGCAATCATTAAAAAAGATAAAACATTTGAAAAAATTTACGACATTGTTGAAAAAGTAATGATTAAAGAAAAAAATATTTATCCTAATGTTGATTACCCAACAGGACCTACTTACCATTTAATGGGATTTGATACTGATTTCTTTACCCCTATATTTGTAATTTCAAGAATTACAGGTTGGTCAGCTCATATTATGGAGCAACATGCTGCTAATAAATTAATTAGGCCCCTTGCAAGTTATAAAGGTAGTAAACACAGAAAAGTTATTCAATTAAATCAAAGATAGTTTTAAAAAACTTATCTCAAGACTATTTAATTTTTCATACAGATAAAAAAAGGGGACAGTAAATACCATCCCTTTAAATTTTAATTTAGTAAAATCTGACTTAACTAAAAGCTTCTGTCCAAGTTCCTTGCGTAGATGCTTTGGAATATTCAGTAGAACGACCTTCGAAGAAGTTCATATGTTCAACCGCATTCAACATAGAATCTAGCCATGTAAGTGGGTTTTTGTCCACATCGTAAATTGGATCTAATCCAAGTTGAGATAATCTTCTATTAGCAATAAATCTTATGTAAAGTTTCACATCTTGCGCTGTAAGACCTTCCATAGGACCCATTTCAAAAGCTAAATCAATGAAAGCATCTTCGTGCTCTATAATCGTTCTACATGCTTTATAAAGTTCTGCTTTTAATTCAGGAGTCCAGATTTCTGGGTTCTCATGAATGAACTCTTTAAACAATCTAATCATAGAATTACAGTGCAACGTTTCATCTCTTACTGACCAAGTAACAATTTGGCCCATCCCTTTCATTTTATTGTGTCTTGGGAAGTTAAGTAAGATTGCAAAACTTGCAAACAATTGTAAGCCTTCAGTGAATGCACTAAACACAGCTACGGTTAACGCAATATCTTTTTTTGAACTCATGTCAAAATTTTGCATGTAGTCGTATTTATCTTTCATCTCTTTATATTTCATGAACGCAGAGTATTCTGACTCAGGCATTCCAATCGTATCAAGTAAATGAGAGTAAGCTGCTATGTGAACTGTTTCCATTGAAGCAAAAGCAGTCATCATCATTAAAACTTCTGTAGGTTTGAATACAGTCGTATAATGTCTTAAATAACAATTTTGCACCTCAACATCAGCTTGAGTAAAAAATCTAAAGATTTGCGTTAATAAATTCTTTTCAGACTGAGTTAAATTTTTCTGCCAATCTCTAACATCATCACCAAGTGGCACTTCCTCTGGTAGCCAGTGAATTCTTTGTTGTGTTAACCAAGCATCATAACACCATGGATATCTAAAAGGTTTATAAACCGGGTTTTCAACTAGTAATCCCATTTTTTGCGGTTGAGCTATTTCTTCTTTTGGTGGTTGAATAATTTTAGTATTCATTTTTTCTACTGACATGATAGGCACTCCTCATATTCTGGTTGTTCAGTTGTTTGTGGTTTTGACTTATAAACATTTGCGGTAACATCAGTTGCTTTAGTATCATTGACATTTTCCGCACGTTGAATTGATTTTGATCTGCAGTAATAAAGGCTCTTTAAACCTTTTTTCCAAGCATCAAAATGAATTTTATGTAGTTCTCTTTTGTGAATATCTGCTGGTACAAATATGTTAATTGATTGAGCTTGAGATATAAAAGGTGTTCTATCTCCACTTAATTCAATAATCCATTTTTGATCTAACTCAAATGCTGTTTTAAAAACATCTTTTTCTAAATTAGTTAAAAAATCTAAATGAGAAACAGACCCTTGGTTTGTTGTAATACCAGACCAAACATCATCATTATTTTTTCCATGTTTTTCTAATAACTCTACTAAATATCTATTTCTAACATTGAACGAACCAGAAAGAGTTTTGTGGGTGTAACTGTTAGCTGCAACTGGCTCTACTCCAGGAGATGCTCCACCACATATAATTGAAATCGATGCAGTTGGTGCAATCGCGGTTTTGTTTGAAAACCTTTCATTAAAACCATAATCAGCAGCATCTGGACAAGCTCCTCTTTCATCTGC
Organism: Candidatus Pelagibacter sp. Uisw_092; assembly: GCF_047729545.1. GTDB lineage: Bacteria > Pseudomonadota > Alphaproteobacteria > Pelagibacterales > Pelagibacteraceae > Pelagibacter. The sequence goes on from NZ_CP159824.1 coordinate 734,379, forward strand.
TAAATCTTTTGAGGCTTGATCTACATGCTCTTGAATATGTTTAAATATCTTTTTATTCCAAGCTTTACTCATAACAGATTCAAGTGGAATACTATGCTTTTGTAAGTAAGAATGGAAACCCATAACACCTAAGCCAACACTTCTTTCTTTTTCTGCAGAATATTTTGCATCATCAAATTGCTCTGGAGCTCTTTCAATAAAATCTGTTAATACATTATCTAAAAATCTCATAACATCGTTAATCATAACGTTATCGTCTTTCCATTCATCATACTTTTCTAAATTTAAGGATGATAAACAACAAACAGCAGTTCTATCTCTTCCATTTTTATCTATACCCGTAGGTAAAGTAATCTCACTACAGAGGTTAGAAGTTTTAACGGTTAAGTTGGCAAGTTTGTGGTGTTGTGGAATTTGTCTGTTAACTGTATCGATATAGATAATATAAGGTTCACCTGTTTCAATTCTTGCAGTTAATAATCTAATCCATAAATTTCTTGCAGAGATAGTTTGTTGCACAGTTCCGTCAGCAGGACTTTTTAATGCCCATTGCTCATCTGTCTCAACAGCTCTCATAAACGCATCAGATACTAAAACACCATGATGAAGGTTTAAGGCTTTTCTATTTGGATCTCCACCCGTTGGTCTTCTCATTTCTATAAATTCTTCAATTTCAGGATGCTCAATTGGAAGATAACAAGCAGCCGATCCTCTTCTTAATGAACCTTGGCTAATTGCCATTGTTAACGAGTCCATTACTTTAATAAAAGGAATTATTCCTGAAGTCTTACCAACTTTACCAATTTTTTCTCCAATAGATCTAAGGTTACCCCAGTAACTTCCGATCCCACCACCTTTAGCAGCTAACCAAACATTCTCACTCCATAGATCAAGTATTCCATTTAAGCTGTCTGATGCTTCATTTAAAAAACATGAAATTGGTAAACCTCTTTTAGTTCCACCATTTGATAAAACTGGAGTTGCTGGCATGAACCATAAATTACTAATGTAGTTATAAATTCTTTGTGCATGTAAATTGTCATCTGCGTATGAACTTGCAACACGGGCAAATAAATCTTGATAAGATTTGTTATTTCCTAAGTATCTATCTTTTAAAGTTGCTCTACCAAAATCTGTTAATTTAGAATCTCTTGTTCTGTCAATTTTAATAATAATGCCTTTTTCATTTTGAAAAAGTTCAGTGTCATTACTAAGTGAAAATAAATCTGGTCCTTTATTTTTTGAAAGTTCGCTATTATCAGGGCTATATTCGGAGACAGCTTTCTTAAGTGCCTGTGATAGTATTTTGTTCATATTTTAATATTTTATAAGTTTTTTTTTACAAAACAACTACATGTTGTATGCTGAAATCATTGATACACCATATAAATAGTTATTCAACAGAACATTTATAGAACATATAAAAAAAATATCAATAAAAAAATAAAATGAATGTAAGAAAGGTTAACAATGACAACAAATTTAAAAATAGATCCATATGGCTTCAGGGAGTATGACGCAAGGTGGTTGTATGAGAAGGACATAAACCAACTCGGAATAGAGAATCTAGGTAAAGGTTTAGGCACTCAAATTATAAAACATACAAAAAAAACGAATCCAAGAGTAATTGTTGGTCATGATTATAGATCTTACAGTGAAGAAATTAAAACTGCTCTTAAAAAAGGACTACTTTCAACAGGATGCAATATTGAAGATATAGGTTTATCTCTATCCCCTACTGTTTATTTTGCACAATTTAATTTAGATGCTGATGCTGTTGCAATGGTTACTGCAAGTCACAATGAAAATGGTTGGACTGGAGTTAAAATGGGTATCAAAAAAGGTTTAACCCATGCACCAGAAGAGATGAAAGAATTAAAAGAGATTACTTTAAATGAAAATTTTATCAAGGGTGATGGAGTTGAAAAACAAATAGAAGGTTTTCAAAAAATTTATAAAGATGATTTAATAAATAAAAATAAAATAACAAAAAAAATTAAAGCAGTTGTTGCTTGTGGTAATGGTACAGCTGGAATATTTGCACCTGAAATTTTAAGAGGAATTGGTTGTGAAGTAATAGAATTAGATTGTAATCTTGATTGGACTTTTCCAAAATATAATCCAAATCCAGAAGATTTAGAGATGTTACATGCAATAGCAAAAGCTGTAAAAGATAATAACGCTGATATTGGTTTTGGCTTTGATGGTGACGGCGATAGAGTTGGTGTAATTGATAATACAGGGAACGAAATATTTTCAGATAAAATTGGCTTATTAATTGCAAGAAACTTATCTAAAACTCATAAAGGTTCTAAGTTTATTGTTGATGTAAAATCAACTGGATTGTATGCAACAGACAAGGTCTTAAAAGACAATGACTGTGAAACCATTTATTGGAAGACAGGTCACTCACATATTAAAAGAAAAGTTAATACTGAAAAAGCATTAGCAGGGTTCGAAAAAAGTGGACACTTTTTCTTTAATCAACCTTTAGGTTTTGGTTATGATGATGGAATTAATTCTGCAATTCATGTGTGTCACTTGCTTGATAATGAAAACAAAAGTATGCATGAAATCATAAAAGAATTACCTAATACTTTTCAAACACCTACAATGGCACCTTTTTGTAAAGATGAAGAAAAATATCAAGTGGTTGAAGATTTAGTTAAACAAGTAAACGCTATTAAAGATAATAAAACTAAAATTGATGACCAGGAGATTAGTGAAGTGTTAACTGTTAATGGTATCAGATTTTCTTTTAAAGATGGTTCATGGGGATTAATTAGAGCCTCATCAAATAAGCCATCACTTGTAATTGTTACTGAAAGCCCAACATCGAATGAGAGAAAGAAAAAGATCTTTAATTTTATTGATGACCTTTTACAAAAAACTGGCAAAGTTGGCGAATATGATCAAAAGATATAAATATTTACTAATCTTAATCCTTCTTTTTACCTCTAAAAGTCATGCTCTAAGCCCTGAATATGAGAAGGAATTGTACATTGGTTGTTATACTAACTCTAAGCAATACCTTGGTACAGATGGCGCTAAAATATACTGCCAGTGTACTGTTGATAAATTAAGTGAGAAATTTAGTGATGAAGAGATTGATGAAGTGTTCAGTAAAGAACCTGATGAAATTCAACAACTAACTGCATTTGCGACAATTGAGTGCGAAAATAATAAATAGCTTTTCAAATAATAAAATAATTAATAGATTTTGAAAATGGAAGATAAGAAAAACTTCGGTTTTGGAACGCAGATTAGAAAATCTCCTTACTTTAACTCAACTGTTAAATGGGGTGCAACTGGTTTTTCAGTTTATAATCATATGTATATTCCTCGTGACTTTGGATCCCCTGAGCAAAACTTTTGGAATTTAGTTAATGAAGCAATTTTATGTGATGTTGCAGTTGAACGACAAGTTGAAATTACTGGACCTGATGCTACAAAATTTATTCAACTCTTAACACCAAGGGATTTATCAAAACTTTCAGTTGGACAATGTAAATATGTTTTAATAGTTAATAATGAAGGTGGAATTTTAAATGATCCAGTATTATTAAGACTAAAAGAAAACCATTATTGGTTATCTCTTGCAGATAGCGATATTTTATTATGGGCACAAGGTGTTGCTGTAAATTCAAACCTTGATGTTAAAATTATCGAACCTGATGTCTCCCCTCTTCAATTACAAGGACCAAACTCTGGAAAAATTATGAAGGCTTTATTTGGTGAAAGTATTAATGATCTTAAATATTATTGGTTAAGAGAATTAAATTTAGATGGCATTCCTTTAATAGTCTCTCGAACAGGTTGGTCAAGTGAACTTGGTTATGAATTATATTTAAGAGATGGCTCTAAGGGGGACCAACTTTGGGAAAAAATAATGTCAGCTGGTAAACCTCACGGATTAAAACCAGGTCATACATCATCGATTAGACGTATTGAAGGTGGAATGTTATCGTACCACGCAGATGCTGATATAAACACGAACCCTTATGAACTAAATCTAGGAAGACTTGTTAATTTAGATATTGAATCTAACTTTATTGGTAAAGATGCTTTACAAAAAATAAATACTGATGGCATTAAAAGAAAACAAGTTGGAGTTATCTTAGATTGTATTCCTTTAACTGGACCTAACACTACCTTTTGGGAAATCTTAATAGACAATCATATAGTTGGTAAAGTTACTTCTGCAGTATATTCACCGAGATTAAAACAAAACATAGCACTTGCAATGGTCTCAATTAACAATTCAGAAATTGGATCAGTGCTTGATGTTAAAATGAATGACAAAATCATTAAAGCAACGGTTACTGAAAAACCTTTCTATGATCCTAAAAAGAAACTAGCAAGTTCATAGCAATAAGAGTATTTATAAGCCATGTTAACTCCAAAAGATTATATATCCCTATATTTACTAGTTATTATCTTAACAGTAGTCTCAGTTAACTTTATGTACCGTCTTTATTTCTAGTAATATTCCTTATCTTTTTTTTAAGAAAAAGACCTAGAGGAGCCAAGTTTCCCTTTATTTATAGGTTCAGAACAACTCACAAAGCGCATTCCTCGATTAGGATCTTTTCTAAGAGGCTCTACAGAAGTAAATTTTACCTTATTATCTTCCTCTCTTAATCTCTTAAGTTCCTCTGCTCTTTCACGGTCTCTCATTTCTTGATATTCTTTAAGTACATCAACCTTGTCATCTTTCTCTTCTTTGACCGGCTCATCTTTTAAATAAAAGTCTTAATTCGTTAAAAAAACCAATAAACCCAAATTTTATTAATAGTATGATAGATTTTATCATTTGTTTTTAAATATATAAATAATTGTTAAAATTATGAGGATTACGACAATCCAAATAGTGAGGTTAGTTAAGAATTGTTTAAGTTTAGAATTAGATTTTAGAAAAGCAGGAAGAACCAATAAAAGAACTCCTATCATATATACTACAGGTAGTAACTGATCCATCATTTCAATAGCTTATTCTAACTCATTTGATAGCTTTAATGAATGCAAATACTTGGATATATTTTAATTATTTTTGCTATAGCTGATTTTGGTTCATCTTATGCCGGTTATAACCTAACTAGTTTTCTAGGAGAAGCATCAAGATTTTCACCAATCGTAATAGGTTTAATTGGTGGTGCTCTTGTTAATTTTGGTGAAAAAAAATAATTAATTAAAGCTTTAATAAAGATTTATTAGGAGGGTTAGAGATATGAGCTCATTTGATGATAGAAAAAAAGGATTTGAAGGTAAGTTCGCTCACGATGAAGAAACTTTATTCAAAATTAATGCAAAAAGAAATAAACTTTTAGGTGAGTGGGTGGCAGATAAATTAAAAAAAACTGATAAGGATAAAGAGGGCTATATTCTTGAAGTTATAAAATCTGATATGGCTGAGCCAGGAGATGAAGATGTTTTTAGAAAGGTTAAAAATGATCTATCGCAGGCTGGTTTTGAAAATATCGATGAAGAAATCAGAAATAAAATGAATGAACTAATGGAAACTGCTAAAAAAGCCTTCTTATAGAAATTTCAATTTTTTACAGATTATTAAATTAATTTATCTTCTAGTTGGAATTTTAGATGCAACGTACTGTTTTCGAACACCTTCTCTAAAGTAAATATAAACCCCAGCTGAAATAATACAAATTACCCCTAATAAAGTTCTAAGAGATGGGATTTCATTAAATAAAAAATAACCTGGGATCATTGACATAATAATCAATGAATATTCAAACAATGAAACAACGGATGGAGATGCAATGATATAGGCTGAAAAAATACATAAGAACCCAATAGATGCTGCAACTCCAAAAAATAATATAAACTTCCAAGTATAATCAAAATTTGTAAACCACTCTCTAAATATAAACTGTGTAGTTGGATCAAAATCAGTGTTGTTAAATTGACCATTGCCCATAAAGACATAAATGATGCCACATAAAATAAGAGCAATTAAATAAAAATAGTATAACTGAGTGTTTACATCATCCTTATCAGATGTGTATTTAGTAATAGTCATTGATGCTGCATAAAATAAAGCACTTAATACTGGTAATAAATTTCTATAATCAAAACTTTCAAAATCAGGATTTAAGACGATTAATACACCAAAAAAACCAAAGGCAATTGCTGACCATCTTCTAATTCCAATAAACTCTTTTAAGAAAAATTTAGCAAAGATGGATACGAAAAAAGGACAAGAAAAGAATAAAGCATTAGCGGTAGCTAATTGCATATAAGTAATAGAGATAAAAAATGTTGAAAAAGCAACAAAATGTAACAAAACTCTTACAAAAGTTAATACTGGATAATGTGTTTTAAAAGATACTTTCTGTCCTTTAAAACTTAGATAAATAAAAAGTACCATTGCTGCAATCAAGTACCTTCCAAAAAAGATCTCATAAAGAGCAGATTTTTCAAATATAAATTTAATTAACGAGTCTTGAATTGCAAACAAGCTCATTGCAATCAATATTAAGATTATACCTTTTGAGTTATTATCTGTAGTCATTATCTAATATCAGTAATTTTACTAAACTAACTCACTGGACTTGAATTGGCTAATACTAAACGAGATTACATAAAACAGAGATTTGACTAGCTATTTAAGCCGAAACCTAGAGCATAGAAACTGAAAGATTAAATAATTAAATTTTCCAAGTCCATAAAAATTATGTGCAAGCTTCTTAGCTTTTTTCTTCTTCATAGCTGATTTGGTTTTGTGTTTCATTTAAATGTTTAAAATTATAGCAATCAGTGCAAAGTAAGATGATCTCTGGTCCTGAACTGACTTGCGTCAAGATAGCTGTATCATCTCCACACTCACTACATCCTGATAAATTTTTTTTCATTTATTTTTTTTAGTTTAATTTCAACTATTTAACACATTTACCAATAGAGCCTAGGGAACATTTGACTCCATCAATCCAAACTGCGTTGTTTAAATTGGCACCTTCAAAGTTTGCATTTAAAATATTTGCACCAGTTAAATCTGCTTCAAAAAGGTTGCTATTACTGAAGTTTGTCTCAATTAATGATGAGCCTTTGAAATTTACTCTTGTTAAGTTGGCACTTGAAAAATTTGCTTTTTCAAAAATACCACCTTCAAGATTTGCTTCATATAAATTAGTTCTAATAAAAGATGATTCTACAAAATTACCATTAGCCAATGTTGCATTCATCATTACTCCTTTATCAAAAGTAACTTTAATAAAGCTAATAAAAGAAAGGTTAGAATTTGGTATATAAGCTCTACTTAAATCTTGGCCTTCTGAGAATTGACAATTAGAATAATCCACTCCATCAACTGGAGCATCATCACAACCTGCTTTTGCACCACTAATTAATAATAAGCTTAAGACTAAAATAGAAAAAAGCTTGTTCATAAAGCCTACTCTTATTAATTTTATCATATTAAATGCTAACAAATCGTAGATCGGGAGTCTTCTATTAATTTAATTATAGGTAAAATTAACCTGCTATTATCGCTTAGGGAAGCCTTCTACTGTATAGAAGTTTCTTATCTTCTTTAGAGACACATAATAAGCGCTATCTCTAAATGATTTTTTTATTTGTTTTTTAGTATTATAAATTTCAATAAATGCATTTCTCATACTATCTTCTAGACCCGAAAAAGCTAAATCCTCTTCATCGGCACCATGAATAATCTTTTTAATGGTGTCAAAATCCGTTTTGGTATTAGTTTTTTTATCCATCAAATCAATAATGTCTAATATCTTTTGTTCTTGAAATCTTTTTTCAACTCTACCAAAACGTATGTGGGAAATGTCTTTTACCCATTCAAAATAAGAAACTACTACCCCGCCTGCATTGACGTAAATATCAGGAATAATCATAATTCCTTTTTCAAATAATTTTTGATCCGCCTCAAATGAAACAGGACCATTAGCAGCCTCAATTATTAATTTTGTTTTAATTTTATCTACATTATCAATAGTGATTACGTTTTCTAGAGCAGCTGGAATTAAAATATCACAATCTAATTCTAAAAGTTCACTTGGTTTATTTTTAAACTCTCCAAGTTTAGGATTATTAATACTTTTATTTTTTTGAAAAGATTCAATTAGTGCATTTATATCGATGCCTTTTTTGTTATATAAATAACCATCAAACTCACCTATGGCTATAATCTTTGCACTATCTCTATTATATAAATGTTTAGCTAAATTACTTCCTACATTACCAAAACCTTGAACTATAATTTCATTATCCTTTAATTCATTTTTTAAACCAGCTTCTTTAACAATATCTTCATGTCTAAATATTTCTCTAACTACTTCTTCAATACCTCTACCAGTAGCCTCAGTTCTTCCAGCAATACCACCACGATGTAAGGGTTTGCCTGTTACACAACCTCTATAATTTATATCATCAGGTTTTAATGTTTTGTAAGTCTCTAAAATCCATTCCATTTCTCTTTCTGAAGTTCCAACATCTGGAGCTGGTACATTTAATGCTGGAGAAATAAAACCTTTATTAATTAATTTACTAGCAAACGCTTTAGTAATTTCTCTAAGTTGAGGCATTGTGTAATTTTTAGGATTAATCTTTAAACCTCCTTTTGCACCTCCAAATGGAATATTAACTATTGCACATTTGTAAGTCATTAAAGATGCTAAGGCTTCAGTATCATCTTGATCAACAGTTTCTGAATATCTTAATCCACCCTTAGTTGGAAGAATGTGTTCTGAGTGAACCGCTCTCCATCCAGTAAAATTATTAATTTTACTATCTAAGACAACACCCACATTTACTTTAATTAATGAGTGAGTAGATTTTAAATGCTCAAGTAAATCATCACTAAAATTTAGTAATTTAGCTGATTTATCTACATGTAGGTTGACGTTATTCTTAAAGCTCATTTTTAAAAATTATATATTAATGAAATTTATTAACCACTTTTATCTTTATCTAATGAGGCTTAGTCCAATAACCATAAACACATCGTGTTCCACATCTTGAGCAATCATAAGTGTCATGCAAGACACCATCTTTAACAACTGTTATGTGCTTTGAACAAGATACAATTAAAGTCCCACTAGGAAGTTCATTCTTTTTTAAATGAACTTTACAACCTTGACCTATAAACATCGTTGGCGTCCAATGCCATCCAAGTTTTTCAAGATATTTTTTAACTACTACTCTATGAGTTCCTGATCTTGGACTATCATTTTTTTGTTTTAAACTTCTTGCAAGTCTAGTCCTTGATGTGGTTCTAAATTCTTCATTTGCCTTATAAAGATCATCATAAATTTTTTGATAAGGGAGCTTTGTTACAATTGCAATTGATCTAACTACGCAGTCTCCAGCTTTTCCTTTATATCCAGCCGCAGATCTTCCACCGTCATTGATTTGTAATTCTAAATTGCTACTTGAAAATAATCTCTTAAATAAATTCACGATTTAGTTTTATGATCTAAGATCTCGACCATACACTGAGTTGCATATTCACGCCATTCCTCAGCCGATTTATCCTTAAGGTTATTAAGGTGGTTCATATTACTATCTATATTTTCTTGATGTTTAGCTTTATCAGCTTCTTCTAGATTTTTTTCCATGTTAGTAAGATTAGTCTTCATTGCATTAATCCAACTATTGCCAAGCTCTACACATTTAACATCATCTTTCTCATCACAAATTTGTTTAAAGAAATTGAAAATAACATCATCTGATTTTATTTTACTATTCATTCTATCTACTAAAAAAATAATTTAACCCAAAAAAAAGTAAGATTATTGAAATCTATGCTCTAACTATTCGTTTACCTTTATCATTATAATTATGACAAGCACAATCTTTCTTTTTATATAAACCCAAATTGTGTAAAAACATTTTTGACAGTCCTCCTAAGAAGTCTCTAAAAAAACTTCCTAATTTCCAATAATGAATACTAACATTTATTGATGGCTCTAAAGATTCAACATAATGCCACCAACCTCTAGGTAGGTAAATTGCATCTCCAGGTTTTAGTACCGTCTTAATGATTTTACATTCTGCAAATAATGGAAATTTTTTTATATCTAAATTTTTCATGTCAACAAGACTAGCTGTAGAGAATCTTTCGTAAGTGGGGCTTGGATACATATTTTTATTAGACTTTGGTGACACCAAATAAAAAGTCTTACTACCTCTAATTTGGACATTTATATTTTCAGACCAATCTGCATGAAAGCCTGTTATTGTAGATTTTGGGCCAATCCAGGCTAACAATGAATGAATAATTGAATTTTTTTTAATATTCTTAAAATTAATATGTTTTTTTAATATTGGGAATTTATTAAAAAGATGAAAAGTTGTCAGATATTCATTAGTGTCTGATGAAATTATTTTTTCGATATACTCTTTAAGTTTAACTGAAATAAATTTTTTTTCACCAGTATATAGATTTCCAATAACTGTATTTACATTCATTTTTTGTTCTGGGTCTAAATTTTTTAGAAAGTCAAACGACCAATTGTTATATGCATGCCAATCTTTAGCATATTGTCTTATTACGTATGGTTTATCTTCAATCCTAAAATCAAGTTTATCATTTGTTTCGATATCAATATATTTCATTTAAATGTTAATCGTCTAAAATTGAATATTTAATTTTTGTAGACTTAATATCAAGATCGTCACCATAAGCTTCTCCTATAAACTTATTATAATCATGATGATCAAAATGGTGTAGCATATATATTAAGCTTTTAGCTAAAGGAAATTTAAAGTCCATTATATGGTCAACATTTTTTCCAAATTTAAATTTTACATTTGAGGAATTAAATTCTTTGATTGCTAATGCAACGCCATTAATATCTGAAATGTATTTTTCTGGAAGATGTAAATCATCAAAGTAACAAAACACTCTAGGTAGTAGGTGCTCCCTTAGACTGTCTATTTGATCCATAAATGATTTTGTTGAAGAATAATAATCTAAATCAAAAAAAATACAGGCAACTTTATTTGGGCTTGTGTTAATAAAATCACCCACAGTATTTTTAATATCCCCATAAAAAATCTTACTTTTTATTTTTTTTGAAAGTGCTTCTTTATCAACTTTGTAAATACCTTGTTTCCATACAAATGGTAAATCTTCTTTTAAATTAGTTGGTGGCATTCCCTCACCAGTATCAAAACCATAAATATCAATTTTTACATCTAAATGTTTTTCAATTGATTTCTTATATTTTTCTAATGCAATAATACCATTTCCGCCTGCGACACCCAATTCTAAGACACTAATTTTATTAATACCCAATTTCTTTGCTTCTTTGCATGACTCTAATAATACTGTCTCATAATGAGGTTTGAATGTTTTATATTTTACTTGCAAATATTTTAAAAAAGCTACTCTCAGTGGCTTTTCATAACCAACAATTCTTAAAAATAAGATTTTAAGTTTGTATATAATTTTCATTTTACTGTAATTACTTAATGTTTATTATATCTTAAAATAAGTATTTAATTGTTAATTGATTTTTTTACAAGCAAATTGACAATTAAACTAATTAAATTAACATGATCTAATTTTTATCTCTTTTTTTATCTTATTTTCCAAAAATGCCAAGCTTAACATCATAATCAACTGCAACTCCATAATCAGGATCATCATCACTATCAACAACAAGCTGACCAGCTCTACTTAGTAATTTATGACAATCACGAGTTAAATGTCTGAGCTTAACCTTTTTTTCAAAACTATTATATTTATCAGCTATATCTTCAATTGCTTTTAAAGCTGATTGATCAATTACTTTTGATGCAGCAAAATCAATAATGATTAACTCAGGATCTTCTTCTGGTTTGAATAGCTCTAAAAAGCTATCCGTTGAGCTAAAGAAAAGTGGACCTTCTATTTCATAAACCTTAGCACCTTTTTCTCTAATGGATGGTCTCTCAACTGCTCTAATTCTTGATGCAGATTTCCATGCAAAAACTAATGCTGAAACAATCACTCCAACAATTACAGCAACTGCTAAATCTTCTAAAACAGTTACAACGGTTACAAGAACAATAACTAGTGCATCACTCTTTGGTACAAAAAATAATATCTTTAAAGAGTTCCACGCAAACGTTCCAATCACCACCATAAACATTACACCAACAAGAGCTGCAATTGGGATCATCTCAATATAGCTTGATGTATATAAAATAAAAATTAATAAGAATAATGCTGCAGCTATTCCTGCGATTCTTGTTCTACCACCTGATTTTACATTAATCATAGATTGTCCAATCATCGCACATCCACCCATACCCCCAAAAAAACCAGTAACTGTATTAGCTAGTCCTTGTGCTAAGCATTCCTGACTAGCCCCACCTCTTTTATTGGTAATTTCACCAACTAAGTTAAGCGTTAACAAGCTTTCGATTAAGCCAATGGCAGATAATATAAATGCATAAGGGAAAATAATTTTTAAAGTTTCAAAGTTTAAAGAAACACTTGGGATTGAGAATATAGGTAATCCTCCTTTAACACTTGCAAGATCTCCAACACTTGGAATATCAATCTTTAATACTAAAACTAATCCAGATGTTGCTAAAATAGCAGCAAGTGTAGCTGGAACTGCTTTAGTAATCTTTGGTAGTAACCAAATAATTAACATAGTTAAAGCAACAAACCCTATTGAATAGTACAAAGTATTTCCTGAAATCCATACTGATTGTCCCATTGCATTAAGGGTTTTAAACTGACTAAGTTGTGAAATACCAATAACGATTGCAAGGCCATTAACAAAACCTAACATTACAGGTTGTGGTACCATTCTAATAAATTTTCCAAGCTTAAAGACACCCGCTAATAATTGTAAAATTCCCATTAACACTACAGTTGCAAACAAATATTGAGCACCGTGATCCATAACAAGTGAAACCATTACAACAGCTAAGGCGCCGGTTGCCCCTGAAATCATTCCGGGTCTTCCTCCAAATACAGCTGTAATTAAACCAACAATAAAAGCCGCATAAAGCCCTGATAAAGGTGTAACACCCGCAACAAAAGCAAAGGCAATAGCTTCAGGAACTAATGCTAAGGCAACCGTTAAGCCTGATAAAACTTCAATTCTAAATAAAGAAAAGGATGCCCCTTCCTTTGGAATATAATTTTGTGAGTTAAAACCAATAGATTTTGCAAATGATGAGAGTGTGGTTTTAATCAATATATTTTAATTTAATTATTTGTGAATCGAGGTGTTATCTATTTAGTAAAGCAAGCGGTTGATAAAGTCTACTTTCAATTAATACGTGTTAACAAATTTGCGACGAATCAGATACATAATGATTAAGAGGTAGTGGCGGGAGACTAAAGCTACCTCTGTCCTCACCCTTTAATCCTTAAAATACTTTTTAATCTTATCGATAGTTTTAGTTAATAGAACTTTTGAATAAGGTTCCCCTTTAATAACCCAAACCGATAGCGGCCACGTACTGTCTTTAGTAGATCTTACTATTATATGAATATGTAATTGAGGAACAATGTTGCCAATCTTTTCAACATTAAGTTTTTTTGTTTTAAAAATTTTTTTCATTAACTTGCTACAATAAACAATTTCTTTCATTAATAGCATTTGATCATTTGAGTTAAGTTCTGAAATATCGGTAATATTTTTTCGTTTAGGGATTAAGATAATCCAGGGAAATTTAGTATTATCAATTAAACGAATGCTGCATAGTTTTAAATTAGTTATTAAATGAGAATCTTTTAGAAAACTTTTACTTACTTTGTTAGCCATAGTTAAATATTAATATAAATGTGCTCTATAAGCAAAAATTATTATATGCTAATTTAATTATGGCTGATAAAAATAGGCTCTGTTACTAAAACATTTTCATAAAAGAATTTGGAATAAAGTTAAATGGGGTCTTAATTAAAAAATAAAGAATATATTTATAAATATTTCTTTATTTTATCAGAGACAATTACTTTATTGTTATTCATGTAATCTTCATGATTTTTTTCAATATTTTTCAATTCATACAGATAATTAACCATCACACCATATGCTCTTTTAAATCCTTGTTCAGAAATATTAGCATTAATTACAATATCTTCTACAATAGCACCATTACCTAAATGAAATCTACTCACATCATTTAAGGGCAACCCTTGTTGGTTTTTTTCATTAACAATATAATGTGCAACTAATTTTTTTATTGCCTCTTTATTTTCTATAATTCTACTATCACCTAATTTTAAATCTTGTAATTTTAAGAAAGATAAATCTTGGTTTTTAAGGTTAGCTAAAATACTTTTAATTTTAGGTTCTTTGATATACCTAAGCCAATCAGCAAAACCTGGTATAGGTGATAAAGTACCAAAATTTTTAATATGAGGTAGTTCTTCTTGGATTTCATACACCACTCTTTTTATTAAAAAATTACCCAATGTAACCCTTGATAAACCTTCCTGACAGTTACTAATTGAATAGAATGTTGCAGTATCATAATCTTTTGTCTCATCATTTGAGGGCTTCATTAATTCTTGAATTGACTTACCAAGACCTTTCGTGAGAGCTACTTGAACAAAAATGATGGGTTCATCTTCAAGTGCCGGATGGAAATAAGAGAAAAACCTTCTATCCTCTCCTAAACGTCTTTTAAGTTCATTCATATCTTTCATTTGATGAACACGCTCATACTTAATAATTTTTTCTAATACTGCTGCTTTGGTGTCCCAGGTAATTTTTTCAAGCTTAAGAAAGCCAGGATTAAACCAACCTTTAAATAAATATCTTAAGTCATCGTCTAGAACTTTTAGGTCTTTGTTATCTTTTAAAACTTTTAGTAAGTCTTCTCGAAGTTCAATAATAACCGATGTTCCATTTGGTGCCATATTCATTCTTGTAAAAAGCTCTCTCCTTTTTCCAGAGGATACTTTAAACAAGTTTGCTAAAGTTTTTTCATTTGGTGAAATTTTATAAAGATTGATAGCATCATCTACTTCAGTGAAGTTTGCTTTATATTTTTCATTAATTTTTTTAAAAAAAATCAATTTATTATCAGGAGATAAAACTTGATATAATTTGGTAACATCTCTTGCAACAGTTATTCCAAACGCTGCTCCTTTGTTCGAAATTAAATCATCACATAAATTTAAAATTGAGTTGATATCGTTTTTTTTAATATCTCTTGTATTAAAAAGTTTTTGCCCAACGTCTGCAATAGATGAGATTATTTGTTTTAAATTAAACATGGTTTTTTTATATTATATTCAAATACTCAATAAAAGATCTAACTGACACAATTAGTAAAAAAGTTCCAAAAATTTTACTTAGTAGTTTTTTATTTATTTTATAAACTGCTTTGGCACCTAATCGAGCCATAATCATTGTAACTGGGAAAAATACTGCAAACCCTAATAGATTTATATAACCCATACTAAAAGGTGTGTTGACATTATCAATTATTTTTCCACCCATAATCATTGTGATCGTTCCACTAAGTGAAATCAAAAAACCAACTGCTGCAGCTGTGCCGATCGATTTTCTTATGTCATAACCAAAAGTTCTCATAAATGGTACCATTAAAGATCCACCACCAATACCTAGGGGCACTGAAATAAAACCAATTATTACCCCCGAGATATTTTTAACTATGTCAGAAATTGTTTTAGGATTTTCTACAAGTTTTTCTCTAAGAAATATAAAAAATAAACCCACCATAAAAGCAAATATTGAAAAGAATAATATTAGAGTTGGTGTCTTTAGATTTACTGCAAAAAAAGTCCCTACTATAACGCCCAATAAGATAAATATACCAAAGGATTTTACCATCTTGAAATCCACCGCATCATATTCCATATGAGTCTTGGTTGAAATTATCGAAGTTGGAATAATAATAGCTAAAGAAGTTCCAACTGCTAAATGCATTCTGGTTATTAATTCAAAGTCCAATACTGTGAATGCATAATATAGAGCTGGGACCATTATAATTCCACCACCCACACCAAGTAATCCCGCCATGAAACCTGCTACAGCTGCAGATATTGCAAGGACCGCCAGTAGGTTAATTATCTCACCGTAGTTTAAATTTTCCATTATGAGTTAACCTGATTAGCTTTCTCGTTATTTTGCACAATTGTCATTATATGTTTTGATTTTTGGAAATCTAAATCTCTTGCCATCATATTATCGCTTAAATATCTTTTCCAATCTTTTGAACCAATTTGACCATGATATAATCCAACTGTGTGTCGCATAATATGATTTACTTTTGTACCAAGCTTAACTTCTTTCTCAAGGTACTCTAGTAGTTTCTCAGCAATCTCTTCTCTTGTAGGTCTTTCTTTTGTTCCAAAAATTTCATTTTCAATTTCAACTAACGAATAAGGGTTTTGATATATGGATCTACCAATCATAACACCATCACATAAGGTTAAATGATTTTTAATCTCATCAATTTTTGAAATTCCTCCATTAATAATAATTTCTAAGTCTGGATTTTCTTCTTTTATTTTGTAGACCATTCCATAGTTTAATTTTGGAATATTTAAATTTTGTTTAGGTGACATTCCAGTTAAAATAGCTTTTCGAGCATGTAATATAAAAGTTCTACAACCAACACCTTTCATCTTTAGTATGAAATTATTTAAATAATCAAATTCTTCAGTATCATCAAATCCAATTCTAGTTTTTGCAGTAACTGGAATTTTACAAGCATTAACCATTGAATTAATACACTCTGTAACTAAATCTGGTTCTTTCATCAAGCAAGCACCAAACATATTTTTTTGAACTTTTTTACTAGGACAACCTAGGTTAATATTAACTTCATCATAACCCATGTCTTCTGCAATTTTTGCAACTTCTGCTAACTCTGCTTTATCAGATCCACCCACTTGTAAAGCCAAAGGTTTCTCTTCTGGACTATAAGATAGAATTTTTTTTCGATCTCCATGAATTGCTGATTTTGTTGCAACCATTTCTGAATATAGCATAACATTCTTGCTCATTAATCTTAAAAAATATCGATCATGACGATCAGTACAATCCATCATAGGAGCTACTGAAATTTTTCTATTAATGTCTTTTTTAATATCCAAGAGATTTACCCATTAATTTATCAGGTAACCAACTTACAATTTCAGGAAAAATACACAATATCAATATGGATAAAACCATCATCATCATAAATGGAAATGATCCCTTTAAGATTGTAGATAAACTTACATCAGGTGTTATCCCTTTAATTATATATAGATTTAATCCAACGGGCGGTGTGATTAAGCCTATTTCCATATTTATAGTGAATACAATTGCAAACCAATATGGATCAAAACCTAATGTGGTTATAACAGGCAACAATATAGCCGATGTCATTACAATAACGGCCACTGGAGGTAAAAAGAAACCAGCAATAAGTAAAAACACATTTACCATTAAAAAAATTATCCATTTATTGCTACTCAATTCTATCATGCTTTGAGCAAGTGATTGAGTTACATAAAGTTGAGATAGTGTGAATGCAAAAAGATAAGAGGCTGCAATAATAAACATTATCATTACACTTTCTTTCATTGAAATTTTAACAATATTCCAAATCTTTTTAGGCTGATAAATCTTGTAGACAACCGCTATCATAACAAAAACTAAAAATGCCCCAACACCAGATGCTTCAGATGGTGTAGCTACACCTCCATATAAGACATACAAAACACCCATAATGATTGCTAAAAATGGAAAAATTCTAGGAAGAACTTCTAGTTTTTCTTTTAGCGTTGGTGGTTTTCTATTTCTTAATAATTTAGCTGCATTTTTATCAATGAAGTAACTGTGTATTAATGCCCAAATTGCAAAAAGACTTGCCAACATAAATCCTGGAATAATTCCAGATAAAAATAATCTTCCAATAGAAGTTCCTGTTGCCATTCCATATACGATTAAAACTATACTAGGTGGAATTAAAACCCCTAAAGTTCCTCCTGCAGCAATTGTTCCTGTAGCAATTTGATCTGAATACCCTCTTTTTCTCATTTCAGGAATTCCCATAGTACCAATTGCAGCACATGTTGCTGGACTTGATCCACTTAAAGCAGCAAAAATTGAACATGCACCAATATTAGAAATAACTAAACCACCTGGTACTCTCCAAAGCCATCTATCAAGGCCAGTATATAAATCTTTTCCCGCAGGTGAATGAGCAACCGCCATACCCATAAGTATGAACATTGGAATAGATAACAGTACAAAAGAATTTAAGCCTGCATAAAAAGTTTCAGCAAATACATCCAACATTTGCAGTCCTTCGAAAGCAACCAAGAGAGTAATTGAAACAAAACTTAAACCAAAAGCTATTGGAATACCTGAGAATAAAACTATTAAAGTAAAAACTGCAACGATTATAGCAATAGTAAGTGGATCCATTATTTAAAATCCCCCTCATCATAAAGTTTAATTATTTCAGCAATATATTGAAGTATCATTAAAATAGAACCTATTAGCATTGAAGAATACGGCACCCATAATGGCGGGTCCCAAATAGTTCCTGTTGTGTAATTCTTAGTAAATGCTTCTTCAACCATCAAAAAACCAAAATAAAATAGAATTAAGAAAAAACATAAGCTTAATAATGAAGTAAAAATTTTAAGCTTAACAATATTTTTTTTAGACATAAAATCATATATCCATTCCATGCTTACATGGGCTTTTTCACTTAAAACATAAGCACTACCAATAAAAGTAGATGCAACAAGCAGTATAGTTACTAATTCAGTTTGCCATGTAATAGCCCGTTGAAAAAAATATCTTTCAAAAACAAGCTCAACAATTACTAAAATTGATAAAATCAAAGCACCCACAGCAAAAGCTCCACAAGCTTGGGAAGTGTAATTACAAAATTTTAAATATTTTTTTTTCATAAAAAAACCCCTATTTATTTTCACAAATAGGGGCTCTTTATATATTATTTTATTTAACTGCTAAAGCCATTTCCATAAGCTTAGCACCACCTGGTACTTGCTCTGCAAACGCTTTGTGGGCAGTTTTCTTTGCGATCTCAATCCATTCAGCATGATCTGCAGCAGTCATATATACTAACTCAACACCAGCATCTCTATAAGCATCTTCAAATGTCTTATCAAGATTGGCTACTTGTGCTGTCATATATTTTTCAGCTACTTTTCCAGCTTTCATAAGAGCTTTTTGTTGCTTAGAACTTAAAGCATCAAAAGATTTCTTAGACATAAGGATCGGTTCATACATAAACCATAGACCAAATTTTCCTGGAGGTGTTGCACATTTTACTTGTTCGTAAATTTTGTAACTTACAAAACTTCCTGAACTAGTATTTGCACCAGTTAATACGCCTGTTTGTAGACCAGTATAAATTTCTGAAGATGGCATACTTTGAATACCAGCTCCTGCACCTTCAAGCATTTGGTTAAATGCTTTACCAGCTGCTCTCATTACTTGACCTTTTGCATCGCTAGGTTTTCTAATACATTTTGTTTTTGAAACAAAACCACCACCTAACCAAGCATCAGATAAAACAACTACACCTGCATCATTAATAATTTTTTTAATCTCTGTCATCATTGGAGATTTATTAAATCTTAAAGCATGGTCATGATTTTTAACTGTTCCTGGCATTAAAGTTGCACTAAACTCTGGGTGAAACTTTGATGCGTATCCCAAAGGGAAAGCAGATATATCTAATTGGCCAGTAGTCATTGGTTTCCACTGTTCTTTAGGTTTGTATAAAGATTTTGCTGGGTAAATTCTAATATCAATGTCAACATTAGCTTTTTTTACTTCATCAGCAATAATTTGTACCATTTCATGACGTGGGTCAAAAGATCCATCAGCTCTAGGTGTACCAGGCCATTGGTGACTTGCTTTTAACGTTACCGCATAAGCAGAACCAACAGTTGATAAAACTAAAACTAATGCTGTAAAATATAAAGATATTTTTTTAAACATTATTATTCCTCTCATTAGTTATTTTAATGATGCATATAATTAAAGTTCTTGGTAAGAGTCAACACTACACAAATACACTATTGTATAAAATATGGATGGTCCTTTAAAAAAACTATTAGTTCTTGACCTAACTAGAGTACTAGTTGGTCCTTATTGCACTATGATGCTTTCTGATCTAGGTGCACGTATCATAAAAGTGGAAGCACCAGAAGTTGGTGATGATTCAAGAAAATTTGGACCTTTTATTGAAGATTATTCAGCTTATTTTATGTCACTAAATAGAGGCAAAGAAAGTATTGCTCTTAATCTAAAAAATGAAGATGACAAAAAAATATTTGATAAAATTTTAGATAAAGCAGATATTCTAGTTGAAAACTTTAAACCAGGTACATTGGAGAAGTGGGGATATGGCTGGAAAGATGTTTGTAAAAAATATCCAAGATTAATTTATGCATCAGCATCAGGCTTTGGACAAACTGGTCCATTAAAAGAATTACCTGCTTACGATATGGTTGTTCAAGGTATGGGGGGGCTTATGAGTGTTACAGGCCAACCTAATTCTGAACCAACAAGAGTTGGTACTTCTATTGGAGATATTACTGCTGGATTATTTACTACTGTTGGAATTAATGCAGCACTTTATGATAGAGAAAAAACTGGTAAAGGAACTTTTATTGATGTTTCAATGCTAGACTGTCAAATAGCAATTTTAGAAAATGCTATTGCAAGATATCTTGCTAAAAATGAAATACCAAAACCAATGGGATCCCGTCACCCTTCTATTGCTCCATTTGAGGCTTTTAAAACAAAAGATAGTCACATCATTATAGCTGCTGGTAATGAAAAATTATTTGAAAAACTTTGTAATGTTTTGAATGTTCCTGAAGTTTCTATAGATCCTAAATTTAATACGAACTCTTTACGATCAGAAAATATGGATGATCTAAAAAAGATACTTGAAGATAAACTTATTTTTAAAAATACTAGTGAGTGGGTAAGTGAAATGGAAAAAGAAAGAATTCCGTGCGGTCCAATATTTAATATAAAAGAAGCTGTTGAAAACCCTCAAGTTAAAGCTCGTAATATGATTGTTAAAGCACATCATAAAGTTATCGGTGATTTTAAATTAGCTGGTAATCCAATTAAAATGTCTAACTATAAAGATGAGACAACACGCGGTGACATTCCTGACTTAGACGAACACAGGGAAAAAATCTTAAAGGAATTTAATAATTAACTACTAGGTTCAGTTTCATCTAAACTGTCTTCAGCTGTTTCATTTTCAGCTATTTGATCTAAAGAAACCTCAGTTTCTTCTGAAGCAACTTCTAACTCTGAGTTAACTTCTACTTCTGGTTCTGCTTTTGCAGTTAATTCTTCTAAATCTTCTGGTGCAACTTGAATTTTTTCTGGAATTTTTCTAGCTCTTTTTGATGGTAAAATAGGTGTCCCACTTTTAGAAATTTCACCTTTGTAAATACTCTCAAAGTCATCACCAACTATTTCATCATCATCCGTACCATCATCAACTTGCTCTACATGTTTTCTAAGTTTATGAACCGCACTATCTGTTAAATCTGAAACTTGGATAGTTCCTTCTGCAATTTCTCTTAGAGAAATAACTGTGTTTTTATCATTATCTCTATCAAGAGTAGGTTCAAGACCTGAATTTAATTGAACTGCTCTTTCTTTAGCAACCAATACTAATTCGTAAGGGCTTTCTACTTTGTCTATGCAATCTTCTACTGTTACTCTAGCCATGCGCATTATCTATACGGTGGTTAAAAAAAATCAAGGATAATTTCATAAATAATGAGGATTAAGCTTGTTCTTTACAAGTAATAACAACGATATTGCGATTAAAATATAAGATCCTGAAACTAAAGCGATTTGCTCGATAGAAAAGCTATTATCGATCAAAATTCCAAAGAGTGCTGTACCAAATGCTGTTGAAAATACCATTAATGCTGTTGTTAGAGCTTTAATGGAACCAATATATTTAACTCCATAAATTTCAGCCCAAGTAGCAGAGCCTAAAACATTTGCTAAACCATTTGAAATTCCAATTAAACCTAAAAATACAAAAGATGAAATGGGAGAGTTAAAATAATAAAGTACAAAGGTTGAAACTAATAAAGGAACGTTCATATAAATTATTAATTTTCGACTGCTAAACTTATCAATTAAAAAGCCAGTTAGAAATAAAGTGATCACAGATAAAATTGAATACACCATAAAGGATTGAGCAATAACATAAGGCCCCCAACCTTTGGAGGATACTATAAAAGATTGATAAACAAATGTGCCCGTTGCAATCCAAGGCATCGCTAACATACTTAGACAGATAATATAAAAGCGGTAATCTTTTAATACTTCACCTCTCGTCCATTGTTTTATATCTTTAGTTTTAATATTTGCATAACTAGATATCTCTCTTGAATCTAATTTAACATTTTTAACTAATGTAACGATGACTATGGGTAAGATGATAATAATTGAAATTGAAATAGCTATCCAAATATTTCTCCAATCTATAAAAGTTAACAAAAAAATAATCAATAAGGGCAAAATAAATTCTGCTAATGATAAACCAAGCCAAGTTGTACTTAACGCACGCCCTCTAGTCTTTTCAAAAAATCTAGAAATTGTTGTAGTTGCTGTGTGAGACATTAGTCCTTGGCCTGATAGTCTCATTAAAAAAATTGATAAAAATAAAAAAGCTACTGAAGAAATTTTAGAAAATAAAAAACAAGAGATGGCTAATAAAGCAATGACATAAGATGCAAATTTTAAAATATTAAAGTCATCTATCTTTTTACCAACCCAAACGAGAATAAAACTACTTAATAGAGTAGCGGATGCATAAATAGATCCAAACTGACCATGGGTGATAGAAAGCGCATCCCTTATACTTGAATTAAATAGTCCTAGAAAAAAACTCTGTCCAAAGCTTGAAAAAAATGTAAAGATAAAACCAAATAAAATTACTTTAAAATTCAAACTTTTAAACATAGGAAATAGAAATTATGAGCAATGTTGCATTTATAGGTTTAGGTGTCATGGGCTATCCAATGGCAGGATATATATCAAAAGCAGGCCACAATGTAACTGTTTATAATAGAACTGCTGCAAAAGCTGACAAATGGGTTGCTGAATATAAAGGTTCAAAAGCAGATACTCCTGCAAAAGCAGCTGAGGGTGTTGACTTTGTGCTTACCTGTGTTGGTAATGATAATGATTTAAGAGAAGTAACTTTTGGTGACAACGGTATCTTTAAAACAATTAAAAAAGGTTCAGTTTATATCGATAACACAACTGCTTCTGCAACAATTGCTAGAGAAATTAATAAGTTTGCTAAAAAAAATGGTTTTGGCTCTTTAGATGCCCCTGTATCAGGTGGACAAGCTGGCGCTGAAAATGGTGCACTAACGGTAATGATTGGTGGCGAACAAGCAAACTTCGATAAAGCCAAAGACATTATTGATTGTTACAGCAAAAAAATAAAATTATTAGGTGGCCCAGGTAATGGCCAATTAGCAAAAATGGTTAACCAAATCTGTATTGCGGGTCTTGTTCAAGGTTTATCAGAAGCGATTAACTTTGGAAAAAAAGCAGGTTTGGATATGGAAGATGTAATTGAGGTTATATCTAAAGGTGCTGCTCAATCTTGGCAAATGGAAAATAGATACAAAACGATGATTGATGATCAGTTTGAATTTGGTTTTGCAGTAGATTGGATGAGAAAAGATTTAAAAATCGCAATGGATGAAGCTAAAAATAATGGCTCACAACTCCCTGTAACTGAAGTGGTTGATAAATATTATGGTGAAGTTCAAGAGATGGGTGGAAACCGTTGGGACACTTCTAGTTTGATTAGAAGACTTAGTAAATAATCTATAATGCAACCAGCATACTACGAAGATTTTAGTGAGATCAAAAATAAAATTTGGTCAATGCTGGATAATGCTATCAAAGATAGAGGTTCTCTATTTAGAATTCCAGTATTTATCTGTGGTGGCCAAGATGACTTTGATGGAAGAATTGTGGTCCTTAGAAAATCAGATCGAGAAAATAATTTTATCCAATACCATAGTGATATCAGATCAGATAAAATTGCTAAATTAAAATCAAATAAAAATGCAGCAATGTTATTTTATGACAAGGAAGAAAAAATCCAAGTTAGGCTTAAAGTTGAATGCATTGTTAATCATAAAAATGATATTACAAAACAGTCTTGGTTAAAAACAGGGCACATGAGTAGAAAATGTTATTTAGTTGATCATGGACCTGGAACATTATCTGAAACCCCTACTTCAGGGTTAAAACCTGAGTTAGATAATTTTGAATTCACTATGGAGCAAAGTGAGGCGGGCTATAAAAACTTTACTGTTATTCAATGTAAAATAAAAAGTATTGAGTGGCTTTATTTAGCAGCCAAAGGTCATCGTAGAGCTAGATTTGATTTAGAGAATAACAAAGATACCTGGTTAATTCCTTAAAAAATTGATTTAGAATATTTTTTCCAATTATCCTGATAATGAACAGCATTTTCAGTAATTGACTTTGCTTCATCATCACTAACTTGCCTTACGATTTTACCTGGTGAACCAACTACTAAAGAGTTATCAGGGATAACTTTGTTTTCTGGAACAAGTGCATTAGCTCCAATAATACAATTTCTACCAATCTTTGCTCCATTTAAAATAACAGCACCTATTCCAATTAAAGAATTATCTTCAATAATACAGCCATGAAGCATTACTAAATGACCAATAGTTACGTCTTTACCAATTTTTAATGGGTAGCCTGGATCAGTATGTAACACACTACCGTCTTGAATATTGGAGCCTTCACCAACATAAATATTTTCAACATCACCTCTTAAAGTAACATTAAACCAAATGCTCGTATTTTTTTCTAAAGTAACATCACCAATGATAGATGCGTTAGATGCAGACCAATTTTCACCTAAATTTTTAACTTTTTTATCTTCCAAATCATAAAACATAACTTATATATTATTATAACATGCCGTTAAAAACTCCAATATGTGATTTCGGACAAGCTGCTAAAAGCTTTGAATTAAAGTCCACTAATAACGAAATTATTAAATTAAATGACGTTAAAGGGATAAATGGAACTTTGGTTATGTTTATTTGTAATCACTGCCCTTACGTAAAAGCTGTTATTAAAGACATTGTTGAAGATTGCAAAAATTTAGAAAAGCTCGGAGTAAAAGCTGTGGCTATTTCAGCTAATGATCCAATAAATTATCCTGAAGATAGTTTTGAAAATATGATTGAATTTACTAAAAAACATCAGTTTAATTTCCCATATCTATTTGATGAAACTCAAAATGTTGCAAAAAGTTATGATGCAGTGTGCACTCCTGATTTTTTTGGATACAATAATGATTTAGCATTACAATACAGAGGCAGAATAAGAGAATTAGATAATTTAAAACTTGTAAGAAATGGTGATAGTGATTTATTTATTGCAATGAAACAAATAGCTGAGACGGGTAAAGGTCCTGAAACACAAGTTCCAAGTATTGGCTGTAGTATTAAATGGTTAGATAATTAATGTATTTAATAGTTACAAAAACATTTCCTCCAGAAGTGGGTGGTATGCAAAATTTAATGTGGGGGTTAGCGAATGAACTTTCAAAACACTATATGATAAAAGTATTTGCGGACTACCATGAAAATCATAAATTATTTGATGAACAGGTTTCTTTTTCAATAGAGCGAGTTGGTGGAATAAAGCTTCTTAGAAAATATAGAAAAGCACAACTCATTAACGAATTTATTAAGGCAAATAAAATTGATGGAATTATTGCAGATCATTGGAAAAGTTTGGAACACCTTAAAACAAATAAAAAGAAAATATGTTTGATCCATGGAAAAGAAATTAATCATGAAAAAGGTACTTCTCTTAATAAAAGAGTATTAGGTGTTTTAGATAATGTTGAAACCATCGTTGCAAATTCTGAATATACTAAAAATTTAGCTATTTCATTGGGGGTTCATCAAGATAAAATTACAGTTATTAACCCTGGTATTGATCCTATTGATGAATTAGATAAAAAAACCTTAGATAAAGTAGAAAATTTATTAAAACATAAGTCTCCTAGATTAATTACAGTCTCTAGATTTGATAAAAGAAAAAATCATGAAAAAGTAATCATGGCTCTTCGAAATTTAAAACAAATCTACCCAAGAATTGTCTATATTTGTGTGGGATATGGAGACGAAGAGGAAAACATAAAAAAGTTAGTAGCTGAATTAGGTCTTCAGCCACAAGTGATGTTTTTTAAAGATATCTCTAATGAATTAAAAAATGCACTAGTTGCTAAATCTGATATTTTTGTCATGCCATCCATTATTCATAAAAAATCTGTTGAAGGATTTGGTATCGCTTATGTTGAGGCTGCACAATATGGATTGCCCTCTCTTGGAGGAAAAGATGGGGGTGCAGCAGATGCAATCGAACATGAGAAAACAGGTTTAATATGTGATGGTAATGAATTAGATGAAGTTTATTCATCAATTAATTTAATGTTAGAAAATAATAAATTCCATGAGTATGGAAAAGCTGCCAAAGAAAATTCTGCTAAATTTAAGTGGAATACAATTATTGAAGAATATAAAAAAATTTTAAACTAGCTTTTTTTATTTTTAATTGTTTTATAAATTTGCCATCCAACAATTAGAATTGTAAATCCTATTATTGTAGCGGTAAGAGGTCTGTCCCATAAAAAAGTCCAAGACCCATCACTTATTAATAAAGATCTTCTTAAATTTTCTTCCATTAATCCACCAAGGACAAAGGCTAATATGAGCGGTGGCATTGGAAAATCGTATAAGCGCATAAAAGTTGCAACAACTGCAATCCCAATCATTAGATAAATATCAAAATTATTAAAAGACATTACATAAATTCCAGTAATTGAAAAAAATAGAATAAGTGGAATTAGATAGTTTTTAGGTACTGCGAGTATTCTTGCTATGTAAGGTATTAAAGGTAAGTTTAAAATAAGTAACACTACCATTCCTATATACATCGACATGATTACTGACCAAAAAATTTCAGGATTAGTTATATAAAGTCTAGGTCCTGGTTGAATTCCAAATCCTAATAAAGCACCAAGCATTACCGCAGTAGTTCCACTTCCAGGTATTCCTAAAGTTAGTAAAGGAACAAAGGCTCCAGAACACGCTGCATTGTTTGCAGTTTCTGGTGCAGTTAAACCATGAACGCTTCCCTTACCAAATTTTTCTTTTTCTTCATCACTAACAAAATTTCTTTCCATTCCATACGCTAAGAAGGACGCAATAGTTGCGCCAGCACCTGGTAAAACTCCAATTAAGAAACCAATAACTGAGTTTCGAGGAATAGCTTTTAACATTTTACCTCTCTCTTCTTTATTAATCTTAATTGAACCAAGTTCTGTTAATGAAACTTGTTTGGCAACAGCGGATGGATCATTTCGTTTTAAAATAATCGTTAAGGCTTCACTCATAGCAAAGGTTGCCATTACAACTAAAACGAAACTTATCCCATCAGATAAATTCATATTATTAAAAGTAAATCTTGTAATATCAGATAATGAATCTTGCCCTACTGACGCTAACATTAAACCTAAAACAACCATCATCATTGCTTTTAAAAATTGTCCTTTTGATGAGAAGGCTGCAATTGCTGTTAAACCTAAAATCATTAAAGCAAAATAATCTGGTGACCTGAAAGATAAACTTACTTTAGATAAACTGGGTGCAAGAAATAATAAATAAATTGAAGCAAGGGTTCCACCTGCAAAAGAACTCCAAGCAGCAATTGCTAAAGCTTTTCCAGCTTTACCTTGTTGAGCCATAGGATATCCATCAAATGATGTTGCAACAGTTCCAGGAACGCCTGGAGCATTTAATAAAATTGATGAAGTTGATCCACCAAATACTGCACCATAATAAACACCCGCCATTAAAATTAATCCAGTAGCTGGATCAAAACCATAAGTAATAGGTATCATTAATGCTATTGCTGTCATTGGCCCAAGACCGGGTAGCATTCCAATGATGGTTCCAAAAAAACAACCAATCATAACCATAAATATGTTTTGAAATGTAAGAGCTGTTTTTAAACCAATTAGAATTCCTTCAATCATCCCATAACTCCAATTAGTTTTAAAAATGGATCTCTTAAATAAATTTCAAGTACTCCATGTAAAAGGTACATAAAAGCTCCCACAAAAGGGAAAGAGAGTAAAAATATTAACTTCCACCTTCTCTCACCTAACGCATAATAAGAAGACGCTAGAAATAGAGAGGTAGTTAAGAAATAACCTACCTTTAATATAGTTGCTCCATAAATAATTGCTATAATCACTAGTATAGCAGTTTTCTTGTACTCTAAATTATTATGATCAACTTTAATGGTATTACGTTCTGGTAAAATAATTTTTAAACCAGAAAAAAATAAACCTGCATAACCTAAATAAATTGGAAATGTTCTGGCATTAAAAGGTGCATTTTCATCAAATGAAAAAACTTGAATTTGATACGCGATATATA
Organism: Candidatus Pelagibacter sp. Uisw_092; assembly: GCF_047729545.1. Taxonomy (GTDB): domain Bacteria; phylum Pseudomonadota; class Alphaproteobacteria; order Pelagibacterales; family Pelagibacteraceae; genus Pelagibacter. The sequence goes on from NZ_CP159824.1 coordinate 762,883, forward strand.
AATAGAATGCTGAGAAAATAAAAAAGAGCAGTGATATAATTTTAGTAGTATTTATATTCACTGCTCTAATTTTTAAATAATCCTAAAGGATTATATAACTCCTAATTTCTTCATAAGAGCTGTCATTTCTACAGTTTGTGCATCTAAGAATTTAACAAAATCCTTATCTGAGTTATAAATATTAACCCAAGCATTTCTTTTTCTAACAGCTTCCCATTCAGGAGTTTTCATAACTTTACCTAACATTGCAGATAAAGCTTTTTTATCTTTATTACTCATATTTGGAGGTCCAAAAAATCCTCTCCAGTTTACGAACTGAACATCATATCCTTGTTCTTTTAGAGTTGGTGCATCCGGTGCATCAGCTACTCTTGAAGGAGCAGTAATACCAATAATTCTTACTTGGTCTCTTGCACCCATAAGTTCACCTAAACCTGTAGAGATAATTTGAGTTTCTCCAGATAAAAGTCCAGCTAACGCTTTTCCACCAGCATCATAAGGAATGTAAGCAACATCATTTGGATTAGCACCAGCAGCTTGGAAAGCTAAAGCACCAATTAAATGGTCCATACTTCCTCTTACTGATCCACCAGCCATTTTAATAGAGCTTGGATCCTTCTTATATGCATCAACTACATCTTTAAAGTTTTTATAAGGTGAGTCTTTTGCAACTGCAATCGCACCGTAGTCACCAATTACACCAGCGATCGGTGTAACATCTTTATAAGATAAAACTCCAGATCCTGAAACATAACCTTCGTGTCTAGTAATAGATCTTAAAACTAGCGGCGTAGATTGTACTAAAATTGTATTTTTAGGTTGAGTGTTAATCATGAAAGCTAAAGCTTTTCCACCACCACCACCTGACATATTTTCAAATGATGCACTTTTTAACATTCCTGATTTTGTTAAAGCTTCTCCAGTACCTCTAGCAGTTCCATCCCATCCACCACCAGCACCACCACCAATTACGAAATGGATTTTATCCATTGCGATTGAATTTGTTGCTGTTGCAGAGAATAATAGAATTGCTGAGAATAATACTGAAACTAATTTTTTAATGTTTTTCATTATATTCCTCTATTGTTAGTTTTTAATATTTGCAGTTAATTATACTATGGTCATGAAAGCAAGTTTTTGAATATAATGCAACTTAACGTTGATTTTCTTTCTTTAAGAAATAAGCAAGTGTTATCTCAAATATTTTATTAATAAAAAAAATAGATATCTTTAATTACGAGAGTTTCTTTTCTGTTATCTTTTTTAAGGTAAGTGATAAAAGAATATTTGTTAATGAAAAATTCTTCCATTCAATTTAATTCCTCTAATATTAAAGAATTAATTTCTAAAAAATTTTTATTAGTTATTTTAATTTCTATCCCGAGTGCAATTGTAGCTGACTATTTTAATATCCCGTTAGCGTGGATGCTTGGTCCTATGATTGCAGTTTCTGTTGCAGCATTAAGTGGAATAAAAATTAAAATGCCAAAACTAGCTTTAAGCTCAATATTAATAATTCTCGGCCTTCATATTGGAAATTACATAGATCAAAATTTAATCAATCAAATGACTGAATGGGTGTGGACTTCAATAATAATGTTTGTCTATATTTTAATAAGTATTTTAATTGTATCTAAATATTTACAAAAATTTTCAGGCTATAATATCAAAACTTCTATTTTTTCAGCAGCACCGGGTGCTTTAGGTCCTTTAATGATATTGGCTGAACATGAAAAATCTGACTTATCACAAGTTGCTACATCACATTTAATTAGGTTAATTATAATAATAACTGTCATTCCCTTTTTTGTTGTTAACTATTCAACAAATGAAGCTCTAACAATTGAAAAATTTGATTATCTTGATCAAAACCATTTTCATCTTTTAATCCTCTTAATAGGCTCAATATTATTAATTTTCTTATTTGATAAAATTGGTGTGCCTGCTGCATTATTATCTGGGACATTAGTTGCTAGTGGAATTTTGCAAATAACTGAAGTTGCCTCTTACAAGCTACCAGATGAAAGTATAAATTTTTGTTTACTTATTTTGGGTGCCTCTGTGGGTTGTCGTTTTGCTGACAAATCATTAAAAGAAGTTGCAGGTAATTCGTTCCATAGTCTGGTTGCAACTGTAATACTTGTAACACTTGGATTGTTAGCTGCAATTGTTGCAACATACTTTGTTGATACTAATTTCTTAACTCTACTCTTATCTTTTTCTCCAGGTGGAATTTATGAAGTAGCAGTTATTGCAATAGCTTTTGATTTAGACCCTAACTTTGTGGCATTTCATCATATTATTAGATTGCTAATGATACTCTTCACTGTTCCTATAATATTAAAAATTATTGGTAAGAAATTAAATTAATATTTTTCCTAACACTTTACCTGCGCTTAGTTTTCCTAAATCATCAACCTGTATTGCTTTAAAGTTTTCTCGCTCAATACTAACTTTAAAAGCTGTTGTGTGTTTACCAAATAAAGTCAAACCTTTTACTCCAAGATGAGCAGTCATGTGAGCTGGGCCTGTATCATTTGCAATAACAAATGAACTTTCTTTAATCAAACTTGCAAGCTGAGAGATATCAAGAGCTTTACCATTGTCTAGGATTGAAACAGCATTAATATTTTTTGCATCATCAATTTCAGATGGTCCAGGCGCCACAACAACTTTGATTTGATCTCCATATTTATTTTTAATTAACTCTATTAGTTCATTGTAATAAGGCCATTTTTTATGAGTTAGATGAGCTGAACAAAAAGGAAATAAAACAATATATTTATCTAATTTAAATTCTTGTTTAATGTTGTCAATGTTAGTGATAGCCCAACTAAAGTTTGGCTTCATTGTATGCTCAGTTTTAATTCCAGAAGTTTTTAGTTGGTGGTTAAATCTATCTAGAACTGGGTTTTTATCAAATTTATCTTTTGAAATGTTGCTTGGTAAAGTAGTTTCTGAACTAGACCAAGTGTTAAAATTTGCTTTTAGAAATAAAATATTTTTATAAAATTTTGTTCTAGATGAGTTTTGTAAATCGTAAACTTTTTTTATATTCTGTTTCTTTAAAGTTCTCATCAATAAATATAGATAAATTAAATTAAATCTTGATAAGCGTTTGTCTAAAATAACATTATGTACATATGGGTTTTTTTTAAATAATTCAAAATAGGGTTTTGTTGTTAATATATATATTTGATCTTCTGGGTGGTTTTCAGAAATGTCTTGAATTGCACCACAAGCTTGGGCTATATCTCCTAAAGAACCATGTTTGATAATTAAAATATTAGACATATTTCTAACAACTTAACATAGTATAAATTTTTATGAATAAAATTCTAGTTGAAGTATCTGTGGGTGAACTTTTAGATAAAATTTCGATTTTAGAGATTAAACAAGAAAAAATTAAAGATCCTGAAAAACTAAAATTTATTAATGATGAACATGGTATTTTAAAAGATCAATTAGATAACAATGTTAAATCTGATGAAAAACTTAATACACTTTTTAAGTCACTAAAGGATATTAATGCAAAGTTATGGGTGATTGAAGATGACAAAAGATTGTGTGAAAAAAATTCTGATTTTACTGAAAACTTTATAAAACTTTCAAGAGATGTTCATTTTTTAAATGATGATCGAGCTAAGATTAAGCTAGAGATGAATAATCACACAGGCTCTAAGATTAAAGAAATTAAAGAATATATTTCCTATTGAAAACTATATTTTTTTTCTAAATATTTTATCAAGTTGTGAATGATAAAAGTCATAAATAAATAAATTCCACCTGCTAAAAGAAACACCTCTAAAGGTTTATAAGTCGTTGATACAATATGTTTTGCAACACCTGTGATATCCATTAACGTTACCGTGCTTGCAAGGGATGTGCCTTTCATCATTAATATAATTTCATTACCATAAGCTGGTAAAGATTGTCTGATCGCTACTGGAATTTGAATCTTATATAAAATAATTTTACTTGATATCCCTAAACTTTTACCCGCTTCAATTATTCCAGGTTTAATAGTTTGAAAAGCAGATCTTAAAATTTCTGAAGTATAAGCTCCCGTATTTAAAGCAAACGCAATGATTGCACACCAATACGGCTCTTTTAAAACCACCCAGAGAAATGTTGATCTTAACCACTCAATGTTTCCTAATCCAAAATAGATTATAAATATTTGAACTAGTAAAGGAGTTCCTCTAAATAAATAAGAATACCCATAAGCAAACTTATTTATAAATGGGTTTTTATTTAATCTTAAAACTGCAAATAAAAATCCAATAAATAAACCAATGATTAATGATGCTGATAATAACTTTAAAGTTATAACTGCAGCACTTAGAAGTTTTGGCAAACTTGTTATCATTAAATCAAGATCCATTAAAAGCCCCTACTGTATTTAACTTCAAGTCTATTAATTAACTTCATGCTCAAAAATGTTAGCATCAAATATAAAACTGCAGCAAAACAATAAAAAAACAAAGGATCTCTAGTTGAACCTGCTGCAATATAAGATTGTCTCATGATCTCAACTAAACCAGTAACAGATATTAAAGATGTGTCTTTTAGAGTGATTTGCCAAACATTACTTAAGTTTGGAATAGCAAGTCTTAACATTTGAGGTAAAATTATTTTATAAAATTGTACAAATTTACTAACCCCCAAAACTTTGGCAGCTTCAAATTGACCTTTATCTATTGATTGGATGGCTCCTCTAAATACTTCCGTTGAATAAGCGCCCGATATAATGCCGATTGCAACTGAACCCGTAATAAATGCGTTAATTTCTATGTATTCGAAGTATCCAAAAATTGAGGCAACGTACATTATGGCTCCACTTCCTCCAAAAAAGAAAAGGTAGATTACTAATAATTCTGGAACCCCTCTGATAACTGTCGTGTACGTATTGCCAATAAAATTTAAAAATTTATTATTTGATAATTTTAACGGCGTAAAGATTAATGAAAATACAAAACCAATTAACATTGCAGTAACTGCCACTGCAATTGTCATTAGAGTTGCATAAAACAACTCATCTCCCCAGCCTGTTTTTCCGAATGATAAAAGGTCCATATCGAAAGGGCGACTAAATAAATAGTCGCCTTTTCAAAATATTATTTACATAGAAGCGTCAAAGCCAAAATGCTTGATTGCAAGTTTACTAATAACTCCATCTTTTCTTGCTTGATCAATGGCTTTATTAAAAGCTTTTAAAAGTTCAGCATCTCTTTCTCCTAGTGTTCCACCTAATTGAGAAGCTTGTCTTAACCCAACTCCAACACCATTACCAAAAGCGCCCCCTGAAAAAGTAGGTCCAACTAACACAACTGATTTACCTGATTTATCAGCATAATCAGTGAATGCAACTGCTGCAGCTAATGCAACATCACATCTGCCAGATGTTAAGTCTAAATTTACTTCATCTTGAGTTTTGTAAGTTCTAACTTTTACTTTACCTACATCACCAGACTCTAAAAAGTTTTGATGAATAGTTCCTGTCTGAGTACAAACAGTTTTTCCAGCAAGAGCAGCAGTTAAAGTTTTAAGAGATTTTTTAACACCCCCACCACCTAAAGATAAATTAATACCATCTGGCGTATCCATACTTTCTAAACTTGAACCTTTCATTACTGCAAAAGATCCTACTTCATCAGCATAACCTTGTGAGAATGTTATAACTTTTTTTCTCTCATCAGTGATTGACATTCCAGCCATGATTGCATCAAATTTTCTCATTTGAAGAGCTGGTATCATTCCATCCCAGTCTTGTTCAACAACTTCACATTGTCTTCCAATGTATCTGCACAGTGAATATGCTAATTCAACTTCAAAACCAATAAGTTTGCCAGATGCATCCTTAGAGTTCCAGGGTGGGTAAGCACCTTCTGTTCCAATCCTAATCTTATCAGATGCATAAACATTTCCAATAATCAATAAAGAAGCTAGAACAGTTAAAATTGTTTTTTTAAATATATTCATTTTTTTCCTCCATAAATTTAGGGGAGAAATCCCCCTGAAACATATTTATTTCATAAATTTAATAATTAAAAAAGAAAATTTTAATGATTTATTGAAGAAGAAAAGTTCCAAGAACAGTCAAAACTTGGGATATAAACCCTATCTAGAGTTGTGTTACCAAAATTTTTGTTAAAAACATCAAGCCATTTTTCAACTTGTTCTGGTTTTTTGTCTTGGCTGCCAACCTGGGCAGTAATTACACCGTTTGGTTTTAATATTCTAATTAACGAATCCATATTTTTTGCAGCAAGGTCTATGCAAAATTGATCATCATTGAGATCTACAAAAATTTTGTCATACTTGTCGTCTTCAACAGACTTTATGCTTTCAAAAGCGTCACCCCAAATACATTTAATTGAATTTTTTTCAGTTGCTTTATTTCCGATACTACCTAAATGCTTATTACAAACATCAACAACTTCTGAGTCTAACTCATACCAATCAATAAAATCAAAACCTTTGGACATGCATTCTCTTGCAACACCACCATCACCTCCACCGATAATTGCAGCTGTTCCCATATCTTTATTTAACTTTAATGCAGCATTCACAAAAGTTGAGCTATACAAAACTTCATCATTTGTTGCTACCTGAATTTCATTATCAATAAATAGAGATTTACCAAATTGTTCTAAGTCTAATATTTCTATGTGCTGACCAACTTTAGACTTAAAATCTTCTAAAACCTCATTTACCACATAGGATTTTTGTAAGCCTGGTGAGCTATAAATGTCATGATATAAAGATTTAGTGTCTCTATTAAATTCTTTAATAACAATTCTTTTATGTTTGAATTCTTTTTTAATTATTTCTAAAGCAATAGATGGGTTAACTTTTCCACAGGTAAAAAAATCAAAACTAATAATTCCTTTTTCAGGAAATGTGTGAAAGCTAATGTGACTTTCTGCTAACAAAGCAAGTATAGTAAAACCTTGTGGTTCAAATTTATATTTAGAAATTTCAAGAATTGTAACTTCTGCAGCTTTTGCAATTTTTTGGATAATGCTCTCGTATACAGAGGGGTCATACTCTTGAGTAGTGCCAATGATGTCTAAAGTTATATGCTTACCTACTTTAGTCATAAAAATTATCCCTCATATAATTTTTTGTTAATATTAATCTCGAAAAGTTTTATATAGGGGTAATGACAATTTTCAACAATTAATCATTTATATTAGATTTTATTTTTTTATTAATAAAGAGATTTGCCTAATCTTTCTTAGAATTATTATGCTTTTTTCTGATTTTGTTGATTACTTGGTTTATATGTTTAATTAAATTTGGTAAAATTAGAGTGAATTATCATTAATAAATTTAGAAAAAGCGTTCGCACCTAATATTAAATTTTTATTCCAATCAATATTGGCATTTTCATCGGCATTATCAGATATATATTTAAAACATCTAAATTCAATATTTTCCAACATGCAAACTTTAGCTATAGCGTAAGCCTCCATATCAACTACATCAACCTTCATATCAATCTTTTTATTAACAAAACTGTCCCCTGTTCCACAAGAATGTCCGTTTTGAGAAATGATTATTTCTTTAATCTTATCAAAAGGTGTTTCTCCCAACTTAAAACCTAATCCCCTAACATCCATATCTCTTTGATAAAATTTAGTACACTCAACAATTCCTTTTAATTGATTGTTAACAGCTCCACCAGTACCATAGTTGATAATTATTTTTGGTTCATAAATGTTGATTAACTTTAACGTGTTGTAAGTTGCATTAATTTTTCCAACTCCAGTATGATTAAAATAGTCTAATCCAATAGTTTCTTCTTTAATTGCTGCAAGAAATAATTTGTTCATAGATTTTTTTTATCAAAGATATAAATATATTAATACTATGAATTTAAAAAATTATATTAGATCAATTCAAGATTATCCAAAAAAAGGAATTTTATTTAGAGATATAACAACTCTAATTGAAAATGAGCTTGCTTTTGTAGAATGCATTAATCAAATAATTGAAAGATCAAAAAAATATGAAATAGATAAAATTGCTGCTATTGAGTCAAGAGGCTTTGTTTTTGCTTCTGCAGTTTCTTATCTACTTAAAAAACCTTTTATTATGTTTAGAAAAAAAAATAAACTTCCTGCTGAAACACATTCTGTTGATTTTGAACTGGAGTATGGAAAGGCAACTATTGAAGTTCATAAAGACTCAATTAATAAAAATGATTCTGTTTTAATTATAGATGATTTAATAGCAACTGGTGGTACAGCTGAGGCTGCAGCTAAACTAGTAGAAATATCAGGTGGAAAAGTTACAGCTTTTATTTTTGTAATCAATCTATTTGATTTAGATGGTTCAGATAACTTGATAAAAAAAGATTATAATGTAGAAAACTTAATGAGTTTTCCTGGTCATTGATATTTATTATCAACCCTATACCAAGATTTTTTTCCTGTCATTGAATTAAATAAACCTAAAAATCTACATAAATATTTATTCTTCATATTCTGATTTATTAAAAGAGTATAAAAAATTATCTTAAATATTGCTTTAATCATTTTACCACTTGTTTTTTTAAGAGCAAAAAAATAACCATAATTTTTTTTGTAGTAATAGAAGGTAGACCACATCCAGTGCCATTCTCTAAGTTTCTCTGAATCTATTTTTGTTTTTAAGCTAGATCCAATGGAGCTTTTGTTACCTAGGTGTTCTATTAATAAATCCTCAGCTCTAAAAATATTTCCTTTAATCAATCCTATACTTCTACATAGATCAATTTCCTCAAAGTATAGGAAAAAGTTTTCGTCAAAAATTTTTTTTGTTTTAAATTTTTTTAGATTAATAAGCATCATACATCCTACAATCCAATCAACTTTAACCAAAGATTGTAAACCATTATTTGAATTAGGAAATTCATAACTTTTATAAAATTTTTTTTCATTTTCCTTAAACATGCCTGATGATGTGTAAGTTTCATCCTTATAATAAGTGCTTCCTATAATTGTAAAATCTAAACTATGATCAAGATATTTTTTTAAATTATCAAAAAAAGTCTTATGAAAAACTATATCTGGATTAGCAACAATCACGTAGTCTGTATCTACTAAATTGAAACCATAGTTATTTCCAGCTCCATACCCTAAATTTTTTCCAGTGTAGTGTATTGACAATCTTTTATTTTCTTTAGCTAAAAAAAGATCCTCTTTTTCTTAATTGAATTTTCTATGATTTTAATTTTAACATTCTTATCTACAGAGTTAATACAGTTTTTTAATATTACAGGGTCAGTTTTATAAGTGACTATGACGACAGTAAGTTTTTCTAAATTGTTCATTAAATATTAAACTAAAATATATACTTTTTTTAATTTTAATGTAGAAATTTTATAATGAAAAATATTATTGTAACAGGTGGTCTTGGATTTATTGGAAGCAATTTAATAGAATTGTTGATTACAAAGAAATTTAATGTAATAAATCTAGATAAAATTACCTATTCATCAAATTTCTATAATACAAAAGAATATAAAAAAAAAATTAATTACAAATTTATTCAATGTGATCTAAATAACAAAAGCAAACTTGAAAAAATTATCTTTAATTATAAACCTATTGGTATTTTTAATTTAGCTGCTGAAACTCACGTGGACAGATCAATTGATAATCCTAAAAATTTTATAAATAGTAATATATTAGGAGTTTTTAATTTACTGGAGATTTTTAAAAAATATTCAAAAGTTAATATTAAGTCAAGATTAATCCATATTTCAACAGATGAAGTTTATGGAGATATTTTAAAAGGTAGATCAAATGAAGAATTCCCCTATAAGCCTAGCTCCCCTTATGCTGCTAGTAAGGCTGCCTCTGATCACTTAGTTTATTCTTATGTAAGAACTTACAATATTCCAGCATTAGTAACTAATTGTTCTAACAACTATGGTCCAAAACAACATCCTGAAAAATTGATACCAAAATTAATTTATAATATTTTGAATAACAAAAGTTTACCCATTTATGGAAATGGAAAAAATTCACGTGAGTGGATTTATGTAAAAGATCATTGTGAAGCACTACTGAAGGTTTTTCAAAAAGGTACGATTGGTGAGTTTTATAATATTGGATCTAATAAAAATTTGAATAATCTTGAAATTTGTAAAGCCCTGATAAAAGTTGCCAAAAATACAATTACAATTGGTTCTAAGGTTAAAATTAAATTTATTAAAGATCGTCCAGGTCATGATATAAGATATGCTTTAGATAGTAAAAAAATTTTAAAAAAACTAAAATGGAAAAGTAATACAAACTTTGAGAAAGGTTTAAAAAAAACTTTTTTATGGTACCTAAATAATAATGATTATTATAAATCTATTTCAAAAAAAGATATTATCAAAAGGTTGGGAGCAAAATGATTAAAAAAGGAATAATACTTGCTGGCGGAATGGGGACAAGAATGAGTCCTTTAACAAAGGCAGTTAACAAACAGCTTCTGCCAATTTATGATAAGCCTTTGATTTTTTATCCACTCTCTATTTTGATGCTTGCTAAAATTAAAGATATTTTAATAATTGTCAATAAAGGCCAGTTAAATCAATATAAAAAATTAATACCTAATGGAAACAACTTGGGCATTAAGATTACTTATATAGAGCAGGACAAACCTAGGGGGTTACCTGATGCTTTTGTTTTGGGCGAAAAATTTATTGGTAAAGATAATGTTGCGATGATTCTTGGTGACAATTTTTTCTATGGCCAAAATCTGACTGCTAAATTAATAAATTGCACTAAAATTAAAGATGGCGCTAAGATAATTCTTCATACCGTCCAAACACCTGAGTTATTTGGTGTGGCTAAAGTTAATAAAAATAATAAGATTTTACAAATAAAAGAAAAACCAAAAAAATTCATCTCAAATCATGCAATCACTGGATTGTATTTTTTTGATAATAAAGTTGTACAATATTCAAAAAACCTAAAAACTTCTAAAAGAGGTGAAGTAGAAATTATTGATTTACTATTAAAATATAAAAAAAATAACAAGTTGTCAGCAGACTTTATTGGGCGTGGTGGAGCATGGCTCGATACGGGGTCTATTGATGATTATTATAAGACTATTGCTTTTGTCCAGGCAATTGAAAACCGCCAAGGATTTAAGATTGCCTGTATTGAAGAAATAGCATTGAATAATAATTGGATAGATAAAAAAGAAATCTTAAACTCAGTAAAATTTTATGGCAATTGCAGCTACTCAAAATATCTTAAAAACTTAATATAATGTTAAACAAGGCAGTTATAACAGGAGGTGATGGTCGTTTTGCACAGGTTTTAAAGAATATCAATAAAAAAAAATTAAATATTTTTTATCCTAATAAAAAGGAATTAAATATTTTAGATACTACTTCTATAACAAAGTACTTAAAAAAAAATAAACCAACCCATGTTATACATGCAGCTGCTCTGTCTAGACCTATGAATATTCATGATCAGCATATTTCAAAGAGTATAGACATGAATATAATAGGCACGTGTAATATTGTTAAAGTCTGTTCTAAACTTAAAATTAAACTTATATATTTTTCTACAGGCTATGTTTACGAAGGGAAAAAAGGTAACTACAAAGAAGATGATCCCATAAAACCTATAAATAATTATGCTTGGTCAAAATTAGGTGGGGAGTGTGCTGTTGCAATGTATAAAAATTCTTTAATTTTACGAATTACAATGTGTGAAAAGCCATTTATTCATAAGCATGCTTTTCACGACGTTATCACTAATTTTATATTTCATGAGGAAGTTGCAAAAATTATCCCAAAAATTTTAGATAAAAAAGGGATATTAAATGTGGGTGGTAAAACTCAATCAATTTATTCCTTTGCTAAAAAATTTAATAAAGATGTCAAAAAGAAATCTGCAAAAGGGATATTTCCCAAAAACCCTTCAATGAATACAGTAAAATTAAAAAAAATAGTAAAGTGGTAGCGGGAAGTGGAATCGAACCACTGACCTCAGGCTTATGAGTCCTGCGCTCTAACCGACTGAGCTACCCCGCCACTTAATTATCGTTGATTTATAATAGATTTTTATTTTAGTGCAATCAAGTTTTTCCCTGATTTCCTTGCTGACTGAGTCAAGAGTGTGTCAAGAATATATGGCTTTTTAGTGAGTCAAGATTTAAGCTAACGTAAAGAAATTATGAAAAAGATTTTAGGGGTCATGATTCTAGGATTGTTTTGGTGCAATGTTGTTTTTGCTGATCTAATTTTGTTTTGTAAGCAAGAGGTTAGGTTAATTATTGAAAAAGATAATAGTGAAACCATTAATATGAAACAGGATTGGAAATTTGTAATAACTGAAACTGAGATAATTGTTCCTGGCTTTGAAGTTATGTATAAAGAGCTTATGAGAAAGAACTATTCTGAAACCTCATATTATGCTTCAGATAAAATGGTTGCTGATGAATCATTTATAGCATTTCACACTTATATCAAAATTAGTAGAACCACAGGTGAAGGTTATATTTCACAAACTATTGCTAATACGACGACAAAACAGCCATTTATTTGCTCAACCAAAGAACCCAAATTATTATTTTAATTATAAATAAAGATATAGCTTGCAGCTACTAATCCATTTTTATAAGGTTTTGTATGAATAAAATAAAAGCAATTATAATTGGAGTAGCCATTTTAGTATCAATGGCGTTCCCTTCTATGGTAGCCAATTCCGCTGTAACTTGTTTTAAATCTGGTGAGCAAACATCAGGTATGAATAAAATTTGTTATTACAATTGCATGGGCTCTACTGCAGCAATTACAATATCTGCAGTTAAACTTTGTCCATTAACCATAAGACAATAAAAATAACTTACTCTATGAAGGGTTTGAATATTTCAATTATATTCTTAACTCTGTTCTTATTTCATGGGTGTGCATCTGGACCAAAAAACACCATACCTTATAAATATAGAACTGAAGCTCAAGTTAAAATGGAATGTGAAGCTGAGATAGCAAAAAATGCTCAGAGCAATGCTAATGCTGGATCTGATGCAGGTAATTTTACAATGGGGTTTCTGGAAGCTATGATGGAAGACTGGGCTTGCGATCCACTTAAATAATTTATCTTTTTTCTAACAAAATTCAGTCCTAATAAAAACAATAAGCTATGATTTAAGTAGAATCATGCATTGGATTTCATTCCTTTTCAAACATTTACGGTTTTTTTCTTTATTGTCCTCTTTCCGTAAACCTCATGATAGGAGAAGGAGTGAAACCATTACTAACTACAAATTACTAACTATTAAAAAGGAGCTTAAATAATGAAGCGTTTTCTTATCTTTATTTCATTACACTTATTTTTATTTCTATTAGTTTTTGTTCATCAAGCTCAAGCCAGTGATGAGGAGTGGACTATAGATAGATTTAGAGGTTTATCTTATGCAAGAGTGTCTGGTGAAGTAACTCATGGTGATAGTTTAAATTTCTTTATTTCAACAGAAGATAATTGTGAAAAAGTTTATAACAACTTTACTTTTTATACTTATGAAAAACCTGGAGATATTAAACAATTAATAGACAAAGATATTCCAATCAAAATGAATGGTGTAGACTTAACAGCAAATGTTATAAGCGTCTCACCTTTTTTAATGGGATATAGAGTTTCATTTAGCTTAGGTAAATTTCCTACAAAAGAATACATATATTTCTTAAAAGAGTTTTATGATGAATTTCAAAAGTATGAAATTGAAATTGTAGATGGTATAGATTTCAAAGTTGCTAAATATTTTGATATTCCTGTCAACAATTGGAAATTAGATAAGTTAGTTCCATCAATATTAGAAGCAAATAAAATTTGTAAAGATATAAATAATTTAGATAGTTAAAATTAATTAGTTTCCCCCTTTCACCTATTTTTTACTTCTCTCTGTGTCATGAGTGTGTCAAGGAATGTGAGAAAGTTAATTGCGATAGCTATACTGCGATAACTAACAGCAGACAGCGGGCTTATGAGTCCTGCGCTTTAACCAACTGAGTTACCATATTATTTTATTTTTCAGTTAGCCAGTCATTAAATTCGTATGAAGTTGCTCCTATTCTTAATTGATCAAAGTAACCACTTTTTTTAGACCAGTCGTAACAATCTACATCAATTATATCTTCTTTCTCAAACCAATATGTAATTGACATTATTTTGCCAGTATCATTTGTTAATTTTCTTGTAAATTCTTCTTTTTTTAAATTTAAAAAAATTTCAGATAAATTTTTATTAATCTCATTCCTTTTTTTTATACAACCGTCCATGTCATCTTCAAAAGGTATAATTCCTTTAATCATATAAACTTTATATTTGTTATCTCCTTTTTTAACAGAAATTTGTAAAATAGAAAAATCATCACCATCAAAATCTTCGATATCAATAGTGTAAAATTTTCCAGGATTTTTTTTAATATGCTGATAATAATCATAAACAGAATTAGCTTTTATTTGACTTTCAGTAAAATAATCTAACAAACTATCCCCAATACTCATTCCCTCTATCTGAAAATCTCTAATATCATCAGCCTTGGCCAATGTTAGAAAGCTGAACGTTAAGATAAGAATTAGTAATAATCTCTTCATAATAAACACCTTCTCACTGTGTCGTATGTGTGTCAAGATTTCTAGTAAGTTGAAATCAGAGTTGCGGGAGGTGGGTTGTGGAAAATGACCTCAGGCTTATGAGTCCTGTATATTATTATTTGAAAGCTTCATTATTTACAAAATCATTACCTTCTTTATTTGAAAGAGTTACCCTAAGATTATCTTTATGACCACCATGTTTTTTTTTATATTCTTTTGACCAGATATAACACTCGACCATTGCAGTATCTCCAGATGGTAAATCTAAATAAATACCGTTTGCAACACTTTTGCCTGATTTATCAGCTGGATGTGATGTAAACTGAACATCATTAAATTTTTCAAAAGATATAAAAGAATTTTCTAGATCTTCGATAATTTTTTTTTGTTTATTAAGACAATCATTCTTATTGAGTATCTTAATAAATCCACCTACTCTATAAATTTTATAATCATTAGGGTTTACTGTCACTTGTATTTTGTAATATGTGGTATAATTACCTTTGTCAGAAAATGCTAACAATGCAAGTTTCCTGCTACCAGGATAAAATCGAAAATCTTTATCTAATATATATTTTTTAGTAACACCAATAGTCTTGGTGTGGTTAAGTAAGATATCGCCTACACTTATCCCCTCAATTTCAAAGTCTCTAATATCATCAGCCTTAGTTAAAGTTTGAAAACTAAACGTTAAGATAAGAATTAGTAATAATCTCTTCATATTAAACACTTTCTCACTGTGCTCTATATGTGTCAAGATTTACAGTAAGTTGTAATTAGGTAAGCGGGAAAAAGTTTTTTGGATACTAGCCGCGGGCTTATGAGTCCTGTGTTTATTTATTTATAAGCTTTAACTCTTATCCATTCTAAAAATTCAATAGTATCAGAAGTAACTCTTAAATGATCTGTAAATTCATATTTATCATCATAGTCTGTACATTGAATTGTAACAGAATTACCTGACTTAAAATCAAATCGTGAGTATGTATTAACTCCATGTTGTGAATCTATAGTTTTAATTTTTTTTGGTATGATCTTTGGAAGTACTTGAGAAATATCACTAATTACTAATTTCATCTGTTTATAACAATTTTTGATTGTTTTTTTATGCCATATAACTCCTGATAGTCCAATTATTTTATATTTACTATCACTTGTTTTAAATGAAACTATAAAGTGATCATAATGTTTTAATTTATAAGAGCCTTTATTTTTATAAACTAAAAAACTTGAGTAATCTTTATCCTTATAGTATGGAGCTAGATTATTTTTTATTTCTTTTTCAAGAACATAACTTAACAAGCTATCTCCAATACTCATCCCTTCTATTTCAAAATCTCTAATGTCATCTGCTGCACTCCATGATTGAAAACTAAACGTTAAGATAAGGATTAGTAATAATCTCTTCATATTAAGCAGTTTCTCACTGTGTCGTATGTGTGTCAAGATTTAGTGAAAGTTAAAATAATCTAAGCAGGTAGTGGATTGTGGAAAGTGACCGCGGGCTTATGAGTCCTGCGATTTATTATTTATAAGCCTCATTATCTATCCAATTCAAATATTCTTCACTAGAGGCATCAACATTTAAAGATTCAATCCAGTTTTTACTCTGTTCAAAGTTCTTATCAAAATTTTCACACCAGATTCTTATGCTTCCATTCTCAACTATTAAATCTGTAACTTCAGAATAACTTTTTCCAAGATTATTTTGATAATTAGATCTATAACTATCTTCAGTTGAATTAGTTAAAATTTTTTTAATTTTATTTTGGATACCTTTTTTTAAATCCATGCATTTATTAAAATTCATATCAAGAGATCCTTTTAATTGATAAATTTTAAATTTATTGTCATTTTTTTTAAGAGTAAAACCATATGTGTCGTACTTATCACTTGAACTATATATCCATATTCCATAAAATTTATCACTATTTGGATAATTAATTTTTTCTAGATTTCTAATTTTCTTTTCTGCATAAAAATCCAACAAACTATCCCCAATACTCATCCCCTCTATTTGAAAGTCACTAATATCATCGGCCTCACTTAATGATTGGAAGCTAAACGTTAAGATAAGAATTAGTAATAATCTTTTCATATTAAACACTTTCTCACTGTGTCTTATGCGTGTCAAGATTTAGTAAAAGTTGAAATTATGTAAGCGGGAAGTAGATTGCAGAAAGTGACAGCAAGCTTATAGTCCTGAGGTTCATTAATTGTACGCTTCATTAATTAAAAAATATGCAAACTCTTCTTGGTTAACTGATATAGATAAATTTCTATTTGTTCCAAACTCTTCTGTATAATGATAACAATTAACTAATATAGCTTCATTAGAGGGAGATGGTTTCAAATAATATTGTATTCCATATATTATTGAATTTCCTGTCTTATCTTTTTTCGCTGAATATTCCACTTCTTCTTTTTCATCAAAATCAATTATTTTTTCAATTTCATTTTGAATTGAAGCTTTCTTTTTTAAACAATCATCTAACTCATCATAATTTATGCTTCCAGATATACTGGTAATAATATAATTTTTATCATTTTTTTTTGTTGTAACAGATAGATAGTCATAGTTATTATTCTGTACTAATTTATCAGCTTCATAAATGGTAAATTTATTATTTGGATATTCCTGATTAGATATGGAAAACTTGATCTCTTCTTCACTAGCAAATTTGAGTAAACTATCCCCAATGCTTATCCCCTCTACCTGAAAATCTTGAATATCATCAGCTTTCGTTAAAGTTTGGAAGCTAAACATTAAAATAAGAATAAGTAATAATCTACTCATAACATTAACTTTCTCACTCCATCGAAAGTTTGTCAAGATTTCGTAACAGTTGTAATTTATTCTATTTAGAGTGGTCAAATAATTTGATTTATATAAAAATGAAAGTATTACAAACTTCATTGTAATCACGTATCAATCAAACCATTCTTTGTAATTATCCTTTTTTGATATCAAATATTCAGGGAGTAGTTTTTCATCTATTCTTTTAAGCTCGTAATCAAAAGCCCATTTATCAACCTCACTTTTGTCTGCTAAATGATTATAAAAAACTCTTCTATTTTCTATCTTATTTTTGAGTTCTCTTATACTTAATCCACTAACATCAAATTCATCATGATGACCAAAATTTTTCATCTTATCAAACAATTGTTCTGGAGTTTTAATGTTTGTAAAGTGCCACCCACCATCTTCTATAATTGTTAAATTAATATTTTTCATTTCTGAAAAATATGTATCTACCCGCCAAAAAGGATAGATTTTATTTTTAATATGTCTTAACCAAGGAAATGATTTAAGGTTTTTTTTTCTACATGCTTTTGAACCAAACCAAAACATCCTGTCGTATAAAAGATTAAACTTATAATAAAAAAATAATTGTCTGAAAATTATAATATTTTTGTTTGTTTTATTAAATAATTTTGAATTTAAATTTGGTATTTCATCATTATCGCTTAAAATTATAAGATCTTCGTCTGCTGCATCTTTAATGCCTTTACTCATACAATTATAAGATAAATCTATTCTTTTTAAACTGTTAATTCTTTTTTCATTTTGTTCTAATTCCATATTACTTTTAATTATATTTTCTGGTTCTCTATCTATTACTAGATAAATTATTTTATCTTTAAATTTTGGATAGTTATTTATATCAAAGTTTAATTTTTTTTTTTACCACTATGTGAGAATAACGACTTTACGACTACAAATTTATGAACAAATTCATTAAGTACATGAAACCTAATATCCATCATCATGTGTTCTGAATAAAATGTTGTACAATCGTATATTTTCATTTAGCTATTAATTATTGCAACATTATCTATTTTAAGTTTTAGAACAATAGTATTGCGACAAAAGATATTAATACGAACCCATATGAAAAAGATAATAATTTTTTTTTAAATAGATTTTTTTTTTCTATTTTTACTCTGTTCAACAACTGATTAATGTTAACTTTCTCTTTTTGGTTTATTTGAGTATGTCTATAGTTTTTTTTTGAATGTATATTTTCATTTTGAATATTAAAATTATGAAAATAGTTTTTTGGCATAATCAATTTAACCATTAATCTTTTAAATCATCAACAAAAATTATAAAAATTTAGTTTGCTTGTCTTTTAATGGAATGGCCTCAACAATAGCGGGGTACTTTATCTTGGCAACCTCTATGTATAGGTTCATTTTTGAAAGCTCTTCATTCGAAAGATGTGTTTTTATGTACCCAAAAGATAAGTTTTTACTATAATTAAATGAGTAATTCCCTGACGTTGTTTTTCCTACAATCTTGTCATTTATATAAATAGGTTCTTCGTGCAATAAGAGAGGTTCACCAGGTTTATTGTTCTTTAATGAAAGCATGATGAATCTTCTTCCCTGTTTCTTATCCTTAATTTTTAATAAACTTTTTTTACCAATAAAATCTATTTGTTTTTTGTAACTAATTGTAAATTTTAATCCTGCCTCATATTGATTTTCTTCTGGTGAAATGTCATGGCCCCAATGTAAAAAACCACTTTCCATCCTCATTATATCCATTGCATGAGATCCACAGTGAGATAAATTATGATTTTTACCTTCTTCTATAATTAATTTATAAATTTCTTTAGCATCATTTTTATCTATATAAATTTCAAATCCTAATTCTCCAACATATGATAATCTTTGAGCCCAAACTTTTTTTGAACCAATGGTTACAAATTTACCATAACCAAATTTAAATATTTCATTTGTAAAGTTGTCTTTTGATATTTTAGAAATTAAATTTCTACTTTTAGGTCCAAAAATTCCCAAACAAAGGAGGTCGTCTGTTATGTCATTAAATTCTAGATCAGCAGATATGTGTTTTATAATATGAGCTTTATCATGAGTTCTTGTTGCGGCTGAACTTATTATTCTAAAATGACCTTTCTCAATACAAATAACTGTTAGATCTGTTTCAATACCGCCTGCTTCATTTAGCATCTGTGTATAAGTTGATCTACCTATTTCATTTTTAATGTTTGCCGTACATATTCTTTGTAGTTCGGCATGAGCTATATCTCCTCTTATTTCATATTTTGCAAAGGGAGACAATTCATATAAACCTACATTAGAAATTGTATTTTTTGTTTCAAATTCAGCTGAAGGATACCAGTTTTGATAATCAAAACTATATTTATATTCTGCTTTTTCATTGTTTAATGCATACCACATTGGTCTTTCATATTCTCCAGACATACCAAAACAAGCTCCTGCTTTTTTTAATTCTTCATGGTAAGGTAATAGTCTTTGGTTTCTTGATGTATTGGGTTGCTTGTATGGCCAGTGCATTCCATACAAATCACCGAGTGTTTCAGTAACCCTTTCCATGATAAATTTTTTAGATGAATGAAATTTTTGAAACCTTTTAATATCTAATGAAAATAAATCTTCATTCATATATCCATTTATCATCCATTCAGCTGTAACTCTGCCAGCACCACCAGAGCTTGCTATGCCGATACTGTTAAAGCCACAGCAAGTAAAAAGATTATCAACCTCAGGAGTTTCTCCTAAAAGATATTGAGTATCTGGTGTAAACGATTCTGGGCCTGAAAAAAATTTCCTAATTCCGGCAGTTTCTAACATTGGTAATCTTTGAAATGACTTTTCCAGATAAGGCTCAAAATGATCAAAATCATCTGGAAACTCACCAAAAGAAAAATCTTCTGGTACAACCCCTCTTTCTTTAAAAGCAGGTTTTGCATTTGGTTCAAAAATTCCAACTAACATTTTCCCAGCATCTTCTTTTAAATAGAGACAGGAGTTATAATCTCTTAAAACTGGTAAGTTTTTAGGTAATTTTTCTAATGGTTCGGTTATTATATAAAAATGTTCATTTGGATATAAAGGGACACTCACGCCAATATCTTCTCCAATCTGTCTAGACCACATCCCACTGGCTAGTACAACATATTCACAATCAATTTTACCAAATTTAGTTTGAACACCAACAATTTTTTTATCTTTAACTAGTATTTTTTTAACAGGAGTTTTTTCAAATATTTGAGCTCCTTCCATTTTTGCAGCTTTAGCTAACACATTTGTTACACCCACCGGGTCTGCCTGTCCATCCTCTGGCATGTAAACACCTCCTAAAATATCTTCTTCATTAATTACAGGATAAAGTTCTTTTATTCTTTCTTTGCTAACATTTTCTACATTTACATCAAATAATTGTGCTGCTGTTGCTTGTCTTAATAATTCTTGAAGTCTTTCTGCTGTACTTGCGACAGTTATTGCTCCATTTTGTTTCAAACCAGTTGATAAACCAGTTTTTTCTTCTAATTCTTTATATAAATTGAGAGAATATTTTCTAAGGCGGGTAATTGTAGCTGAAGCTCCTAGCTGACCAACAAGTCCCGCAGCATGCCACGTTGTGCCTGATGTAAGCTGATCTCTTTCTAATAATACAGTATCTTTCCAGCCATACTTTGCTAAATGATAAGCGACTGAACAACCTGCAACACCCCCTCCTATAACTACTACTTTTGCTGATTTTGGATGTCTATTGGACATTGCTAGAATAATATTATTAATATCTATAAAATTAAACAAATTTAATTATATAAAATGATATTAAAACAATTATTTGATAAAACTTCAAGTACATATACTTATCTTGTAGCATCTGCAAAAGGCAGAGAGGCTCTGATCATTGATCCAGTATTAGAAAATGTTGAAGATTATATTAAATTACTTAACAAATTAAGTTTAAAATTAGTAAAGGTAATTGACACACATATACATGCTGATCATATTACAGGGGCTAGTAAATTAAAAGATCAAACAAATTGTATAACTATTATGGGTGATCATACTCCAGCTGATGCTGTAGAAATTAAAGTTAAAGATGAAGAAATTATCAAACTAGATCAATTAAAGATAAAAGCACTTCATACTCCAGGTCATACATCTGACAGTTTTAGTTTTTTAATGAATGAGTATTTATTTTCTGGAGACACTTTGCTTATCAATGGAACAGGTCGAACAGATTTTCAAAATGGGAGCGCTAAAGATTCTTATAACTCAATTTTTAATAAGTTGTTAAAGCTACCAGAGGAAACTCTTGTTTATCCAGCTCATGATTATAATGGAAAAAAATGTAGCTCTATTGGCAATGAAAAAAAATTTAACCCTAGATTGCAAGTTAGCAATGAAAAAGAATATATGAAGATAATGAATGATCTAAATTTACCTAAACCAAAATTAATTGATGTGAATATTGCAAGCAATATCAAACTTGGAGCTATTTAACTTTTAAATAAATTACATGATAACTTCTACTTTTCATTGGTCTTGTAAACACACATGGCAAAAAAGTGCTAAGAATACTATGTGGTGTGTTATTGGTTGTTCATTTGGAGATTTTGGAACAATATTATTTTTTCAACTAACTGAAATTCCCTTTCCTATAATTGGAATAATGATTTTGGCAATCATTAATGGTTTATTAACTAGTATCATGCTTGAGACATTTATTTTAATTAGACAGAATTTTAAATTTATTGATGCTTTAAAAACAGCTTGTGGGATGAGTTTTATCTCAATGATTAGTATGGAAATTTCAATGAATTTGACAGATTATTATTTAACAGGTGGAGCTCAACTTACTTATTGGGTAGTACCTATTATGTTAATAGTAGGATTTCTAACTCCCTGGCCTTATAATTATTGGAGACTGAAAAAATTTAACATCGCCTGTCATTAAATATGAATGTATTTATGATTTTATCATTACTTGTAATTGTAGTCGGAGTTATTTTATTGGTAGCCTCTCCATCGGTATTATTTAAATTGAACTGGGCAGAAAAAAAAGGGAAAGATAAAATACTCATGTTCTTATTTTACGGAATTTTAGTTTATATAATTAATATAATTTTTTGGATCATCAAATAAACATAAATTGCTTTTGTTGTTTGAGATTAAGATTTTATTAATTCGTAGATTTTTGCTTTATTAGTTTCTCCTATACTTCTGTACACTTCTTTATTATTTTTATACACAACAATTGTAGTCCAATAATCAATACCTAATTGTTTTGCTATATCCTTGTCTTTTGTTTGTTCAAAACTTAAAAAGATAATGTTTTTAAATTCATTTTGAGCTTGATCTAAAATTTTAATTTGAGCCTTACATGTTGTGCAAGTTTCATTCCAAGAATTAATAACAACAGTTTTTCCTTCAAGTTGAGCTTTTTGAAAAATGTCATTATTAAAAGTTGTACTTTTATCTACCGCAAAAGCTTGCATTGTAAATAATACAAAAATTATAATTAATACTTTTTTCATAATTCAATTATATGTCTTAAAGGTTCGATTAACAAGAATTTGATTTTATTTTATAACACCAATTTTTTTTTGTCTCGAAATAATAATTAATCCACTAATAATAATTATTAAAGCTCCTATGTAAGTATTAGTTATAGGAATTTCTTCAAATAAGAAATATCCATAAATTATTCCCCATAAAATAACAGAGTATCTAAAAGTGGAAGTAACTGAGACAAGTGTGACTTTAATGGTTGCTACTGAAAAAATATAACCTAGTGCAAGAAAAAAAGCTGAAATGAATAAAATAAAAATATCTTTTAAGCTAAAATCATAAAATTTATAAATACTTAACAGGCCAAAAAAAATAGTGACTACAAAACAAGTCATAAATGCTATTTGTAAGCTATGATAATTATGTTTAAAATTTTTTGTATAAAGGTCTCTTATGGAAAGCATGATTGCAGCAAGTATTGGGAAAATGAAATAATAACCAAATTCTAATTTTCCAGGGTTAATAACTACAGCAACACCAACAAATCCCAATATGACAGCGCTCCATCTTCTCCATCTTACTTTTTCTTTTAAAAATATTGCACCAAATGCTGTTAATAAAATTGGAGCCATACTCAATAAAATATAAACTTTTGCAAAAGGTAATAAAGCTATTCCAATAAAAAAGAATAATGCAGCTAGCGATTCTAAGAGGCCTCTTGTTCTTAACTCTTTTGAGTGGAAGATTAACTTAAAATCTATTTTTTTTATATAAAGAAATAAAAAAATAAAAAGTAAAGTAAAAATACCTCTTATAAAAATAATTTGGTTTAAAACAAATATTTCATCATATCTTTGGTAAACAAATTTTACAAAAGCATCATTAGTGGCAAATGAGAATTGACATAAAAGCATATATAGTATGCCAAGTAATTCATTATTAATTTTAAATTTAGAAACCATGAGGCTTTTAAGTATAAGTTTTTCTATTGGTAATAAACAAAAATCAAAAACCAATAAGAAACAAGTCCCACAAATATTGTAGCAATAATGCTTCGACTGAAATAACCTATAATTATAGCTAATGTAGCAGCTAATATTTTTGGATTATTTTCAATATCTATCGCGCCTGCACTATCTAAAAATATTGGTGGAAAAATTATTGCAGGGAAAATGGCAGATGGCACATACGAGAGTATTTTTTTTGCCTTATCATTTAATATGTCTTCCTTTAATAAAAAAATCATAGAAAACCTTGTTAAATAAGTAATAATTCCACAGTATATAATTGTCGACCAATGCATTATTTTTTTTTTAAAGTCATCAAGGTTAATAATGTAGCAACGAGTAAAGCAGATATTGCTGCAACAATAATATATGCTTGAAATGGTATTGTATTATACCCAATAGTTGCAACTATTCCAGATACCAGCATAATAATAATATTTTTAAACTTTCTAAAATCATTAATTAATAAAGCAAGAAAAGTTAAAGAAATAGTAAAACTTAAACCTAATTCTTTTGGAACAACTGATCCTAGAACTATACCTAAAATTGTAGATATTTGCCAAATTATCCAACAAGTGAAGCCAGCTCCTAATAAATGGTAGTGCTTATACTTATTTATTTTATTTTTTTTAAAATAAGTATTTGAGACAGCAAATGCTTGATCAATTAATATATAAGATAAAATAATTTTCCATGTTAATTTTAAATGAGATAAATATTCTGAAAAAACTGCCCCATATAATAAATGTCTGGAATTTACTGCACCAACAGAAGTTATTGCAACTAAAGAAGAGGCTCCACCTGATAACAACTGAAGTAAAACTATTTGAGAGGCTCCACCAAAAATTATAATAGACATTCCAAATGTCATATTCGCACTCAACCCTAATTCCATTCCTATAACACCATAAATAATACCAAAGGGAACCACGGGTATCATTAAAGGACTTACATCTATTATTCCTCTAGATAAGGTTTTAAATCTATCATTCATTTTAAGTTTAGTTTTGTATTAGAAACAGACTATATGATCAATATTTATTGGTCTTTTGATACCAAATTTTTCATCTACTTCGTGCTGATGAATATGGTGAGAGTGCACAAATACAGGTATTAATTTGTTACTCACAGTTTTAAGTGTGTAAATAAAATTTGTTCCTCTAAATTTTCTATCAACCACTTCTAATTTTAAGTTACTTTGATCATCATGCTCTAGATCTTCTGGTTGTAATAAAAGCTGAACATCAGATCCTTTTGGATAATGTTTTATAAAATTACCAGTTATTGTTCCTAAGTCGGCACTTTCTAAACTATTTTCACCTGTAACTTTTGCTGGAATTAAAATACCTCTATTTAAAAAATTAACCACCTCTATAGAGTTTGGAAAGTGATAAACGTTATATGGGTCATCGAATTGTTTTAATTGTTCATCAAGAATTATTCCACATTTTGTACCAAGATAAAAAGCTTCGTACGAGTCGTGTGTAACAATAATAGTTGTTATCTTTTGCTCAGTTAAAATTTTTTTTAGCTTAACTTGAATTTCTTCTTTAAAACTTTGATCAACATTTGATAAAGGTTCATCTAATAGTAATAAGTCTGGATTAGATAATAAAGATCTAGCCAAAGAGGCTCTTTGTGCTTCACCAGAACTTATTTGATGTGGAAATTTATCAATTACATGATCAATATGAAGAAATTTAATTATCTCATTTATATTTAAACCCTTTTTTTTATTTTTATTTTTATTTCTCTCCGCACCAAATTTTATATTTTCTAAAACATTATAATGAGGAAATAGTGAGTTATCTTGAAAGGCCATTGATATATTTCTATCTTCCGGCTCCACATGAGTATCTTTGGAAGATAGTATTTTATTTCTTAATATAATTTTTCCTGAATTAATTTTTTCCAGACCAGCAATTGTTCTAAGAATTGTGGTTTTGCCAATTCCAGATGGACCTAATAAACAAATAATGTCACCCTGATTTTCAATAGTTAGTGAGACATTGCTTACTTTGTTTTGTGCGCTAGCAGTGAATGTTACATTATCAATTTCAAGAAAATTATTAGTCATATTTTTAGTCTTTAAGAATATATTTAGATGTAATTAAAATAAAGAAACTTGCAATAATTATTAGAAATAATGATGGGGCTGCTGCAGCTTCTAATAAATCCTGTGAAGCATATATATATGCCTTTGTTGCAAAAGTTTCAAAATTAAATGGTCTCATAATTAGCGTAATTGGTAACTCTTTAATGATTTCAATGGCTAATAAAATTCCTATCAATAAAATTGAGTTTTTTAGATATGGGACATGTATGTTTTTGAATGTCTTGAATTTAGAATATCCAAGCAGATATGCGCCTTCATCAATGGAATAATTAATTTTTAAATATCCTGATTTAATTCCATTGCTTGCTAATGAATAAAATCTAATAAAATATACCAAAACTAGGCCAAGAATAGAGCCTATAAAAATTGGCTTTATACTGTTCATTTCAAATTGAGCTAGAATACTGCTGTCAAACCATGAGATAAAGGTAATGAATGCTACCGCTAAAATAATCCCTGGTATTGCATACCCTGATATTGAAAACGTAGTTAATACTTCTAAAAATTTACTTTTAGAAACTCTATTCCCATAATTTGAAATAAAAGCTAAGGCAATTAACAAACAGCTAGATAAAATTACTAAAATTATAGTATTTGAAAATAAGTTAATTAGATCCAAATCAGCTAAATGTTTTGGAAATATAATTGTCCAATAAAGCATTTGTAGAACAGGAAATAAAAAACTTATAGAAAAAACTAGCATGCAAAAAGAAAATGCTAAAAATGATTTATATCCACTTAAATTGATAACTGATTTAGATTTAAATCCACCCTTAGAAGATGTGTGATACTTGGCTTTTTTTCTTGAAAAATTTTCCAAAATAAACAATCCAAGAATAAAAATTAATAGGTAAAATGATAATCTGTTAGCAAGAGTAAGATCATCAAAAGAAATCCAAGCATTATAGATTCCTGTAGTAAAAGTAGATATGCCAAAAAAAGATACAGATCCGAAATCTGATAAAGTTTCCATCGCAACTAAGGACAGACCAGCAACGATAGCAGGTCTTGCAGAAGGAAGTATTATTTTAAAAAAAGATTTTTTTTTAGAAAAGCCAAGATTTTTTCCAAGTTCTATTAAATTTTGTGACTGATAGTGAAATGATGTTCTGGTTAAAACATAAACATAACCAAATAATGAAAAGGATATTGAAATTATGGCACCCATCATTCCATCAAATTTAGGAATATGAGTATTATAATTCCCTTCTCCAAATAAATTTTTTAAAATTGAAAAAGCTGTTCCGTAATTTTCAAAAAAAGCAGTTAAGGAATATGCATAAATATAAGCTGGGACAGCAAAAGATAAGATCAAAGACCATTTAAAAAAATTTACACCTGGAAAATTATAAAATGAAACTAAGTAAGCACATCCAACACCAATTATAAATGTTAAAAATAAAACACCTATTAAAAGTATTAAAGAATTATAAATATAATCATAAAGAAAAGTATTTTTTAAAATTAAACTATAGTTTCCGGTAGTTTCAAAAAAACTACTGAATACTGTTAAAATTGGAGCTGCCACTACTAAAGAAATAAGTAGAGATGCTGCATACCAAATATTTATTTTTCCAAATCCCATATTTTACATTACCTTAATAATTATTTTTAAGAAACTTCCCTTGTTACCAAGGGAAGTTAATACCAACTCTAAAACCAATTTGAGAGAGAGATTATAGAGCTAATTCTTAAAATTTTCTTATACGTTTTATGTTTTCAGCTTTTATTGTTTAGATAGATATTCTATACAGTTTTCTGGTGTTGTTTGTTCATATGGGTCAGGATCACTTCCATCATTATTCATACCGTCCTCTTGCCACCATTTTTCAACTATGCCATCATTAATAATCGTACAATATCTCCAGCTTCTTTGACCAAAACCAACATGCTTTTTATCAACTAACATGCCCATTGCCCTTGTAAAATCTGCATTTCCATCTGGTAATACCTTAACTTTTCTTAATTTTTGCTGATCAGCCCAAGCATTCATCACAAAACCGTCATTAACGCTAATACAATAAACTTCATTAATGCCTAAGCCTAACAATTTGTCATAATTTTCTTCAAATCCTGGTAACTGTTTTTCAGAACATACTGGTGTAAACGCACCTGGTAATGAAAATAGTATTACTTTTTTACCTTTGAATATTTCATCAGTACTTACATCAACCCACTTTCCAATTTTTCTTGTTTTCAAAACTACATTTGAACATTTTTTTCCTTCTATCATTCTATTCCTGTTATTTTTTAAGTGTTTGTTTAATTGAATTACTTGCATTTGAATTTTTTAGTGCTCATAGTTAAATTAGGTAGGGTAAATACCTTTTGTAGAGCTATGAGCACAATCATTAAAAAGAAAATTATGTATTAAAAGGAGAGAGGATATGTGCAACCTCTTTATCTTCAATATCTGATAATTTTCTATTATTTATTTTTCTATTGATCTTTTCACACTCAGCTGCACATGGATCACAAGCTTTCAGAGATTGAGACCCATATACGTCAGAAGATTTATCTAAATCAATATTAAATAAATTCTTTTTCACTAGCTTATTACTTCCAACTTGCTGCTAACATACACTCAAGTGCTGTAGCTTGTTGTTTTCCATAATTAGCAACTTTAGTTTCTAAATCTTGATTGTATCCAAGACCCATTTGTTTAACTAATGCATGAGGCTCAACACCATCAATCATTGGATATTCAAATGTATTATTAACTATGTGTTCTTGTGCTTCTTTAGTTAATAAAAACTCAAGTAGTTTTTTTGCATTATCAGCGTTAGGAGCATTTTTTAAAACACCACCACCACTAATATTCATGTGAGTTCCTCTGTCTCCTTGGTTAGGGAAAAAAGGTAAAACTTTTTTAGCAGCTGCTTGTTGCTCTGGACCTTTTTTTCCAGATAACATCAAAGCATAATAGTAAGTATTAGCTACTGCTAGATCAGCTTCACCTGCAGCTACAGCTAAAATTTGAGCTCTATCATTTCCTTTAGAGTCTCTAGCCATGTTAGCCACAACACCTTTTGCCCAAGAACAAGTTGCTGCTTTGCCATTATTTTTTACTAATGATGCAACAAGAGATTGGTTATAGATATTGTTAGATTGTCTTATAACAACTCTACCTTTCCATTTTGGATCAGCAAGACCTTCGTAAGTCATACCGTTAAGCTCATTTGCATTTACTCTTTCAGGTGAGTAATACATAATTCTTGCTCTCTTAGCTATTCCAGTCCATTTAGAAGTTCTAAAGTTTGCTGGTACAGCAGCTTTGATTGCAGCAGTCAAAGAATTTTGGAACATCCCTTTTGCAGCGAATGCACCTAATCTTCCTGCATCAGCAGTAATATAAAGGTCAGCTTTTGAATCGGCACCTTCTTCTGTTATTCTTTTTTGAAGAGCCTTATCTTTACCAGATACAACATTTACTTTAATTCCAGTTTTAGCTGTAAATTTTTCGTAAAGTTGAATATCTAAATCGTAATGTCTTGCACTGAATACATTAACTTCAGCAGCAAACGTCATGTTTGCAAATAAAGCCATGAAAAATGCAATAATTGTAAGTTTTTTCATTATTATTTCCCGTTCTTATTGGTTATTTAGTTTGGAATGCTTATTATTAGCATTGCGAATGATTATCAATCGCATTAATTGACGCAGTTTGCAAGAGTTAATTAAAATAATATTGCAATAAGTAAATTACTTAAAAAAGACAGGGAGATAACAAAACCTGTAAAAAAGTTACAATACATTAAGGTAACTGTGCGATTTCTAATTCTTCTTTTTCTTACAAAAGGCTTATCATCAAGATCTGAAATATCTCTTTCACCAATAACCTTATAATCATAAGTCCAACGCCAAATAGAATTACCAAATCTTTTATCACTATTATTGTAATAGATAATCCAAGCAACAATATATCGATGAGAAATATAGAAAATGATTAAAAGTATTCCACTTAAGATCATTTAAATATTAGAACATATTTAAAGTTTAAGTAAAGACTAATTAAAACTGCTCAGATTCTGTAGAGCCTGCCATAGCAGTTGTGGAGCTTTTTCCACTGCTTATAGTATTTGAAACTGCATCAAAGTAAGATGTCCCAACTTCTCTTTGGTGTTTAACACTTGTGTACCCATCTTTCTCCCTAGCAAATTCAAGCTCTTGGATTTTAGAATAAGCAGTCATTCCTTCTGTTTTATATTTTTCCGCAAGTTCAAAAATTGCAATATTTTGAGTATGAAATCCTGCAAGAGTAATAAATTGAAATTTATAACCCATCTCACTAATTTTTTGTTGAAATGTTGAAATCTCAGCGTCTGATAAATGCTTCTTCCAATTGAACGAGGGAGAGCAATTGTAAGCTAATAATTTACCAGGAAACTTTTCATGAATTGCGTCTGCAAACTTTTTTGCTTCCTCAAGATTCGGTGTCGCAGTTTCACACCAGATTAAATCTGAATAAGGCGCATAAGCTAAACCTCTTGAGATTGCTTGTTCAATACCGTGTTTAACATAATAAAAACCTTCAGGAGATCTTTCTCCTGTTAAAAAAGGTTTATCATTTTCATCAAAGTCATTCGTAATTAATTTCGCAGCATTAGCATCTGTTCTTGCTAAAATTATCAAAGGTACATCTGCAATGTCTGCAGCAAGTCTTGCAGCTTTTAAATTTTTAATCATAGTGCCAGTTGGCACTAAAACTTTTCCACCCATGTGACCACATTTTTTTTCACTAGCTAGTTGATCTTCAAAGTGAACTCCAGCAGCTCCCGCTTTAATGAATTTTTTTGTTAATTCAAAAACATTTAATGGGCCACCAAATCCTGCTTCCCCATCTGCAATAATTGGTAGCATATAATCTGTTCTATCTTTTGATTTCATATCGCCATCTTGTAATTCCATATGCTGAATTTGATCTGCTCTTATTAAAGCATTGTTCATCAACTCAACTAATTTTGGGGCACTATCATATGGGTATAGAGATTGATCAGGATACATTTCACCAGCTGTATTTGCATCAGCTGCTACTTGCCATCCACTCAAGTAAATTGCTTTTAACCCTGCTTTAGCATGTTGAATTGCATGATTTCCAGACAATGATCCTAGTGTATTAATATAATTTTCAGAATTTAATAAATTCCATAATTTTTTTGATTGATGTTTGCACATCGAATATTCTATTTTTATTGAACCTCTAAGTCTTTCAACTTCTTCAGGTGTATAATCTCTTTTAATACCAGCAAATCTTTTTAAATCGTATGAAACTTTAGCTTCTGAGCTCATGAGTTAGGTCTTTCCAGGTTGTGTAATTAAGAAAATTAGATTTTAAGAGGCTTACTTGACTTCACTAAACTCATTAGTGAATTCATTCATGCCGCTTGAACCCCAATCACAATGGTCATCTCTCAAGTAAATACCAGACTGGCTACTTTGAGTATGATCATCTTCATTCGTCATTCGAGACTGATTTTCTTGATTTTTATTATTTATATTTTCCATGTAAACTTTATAATTTACAAAATTTACTAAATCTATTAAATTCGTTAAAATGCTTGTAAAACAAGGAAACTTTTTGTAAATTGTAATTTACAAAATTTACAAATTAATATTATGAGTCAATTAGATTTAAAAATAGGACCAAAAATAAAGGCTTTTAGAAGACAACTAGGTTTACAAGCTAATAAACTTGCTGAAGAACTTGAGATATCACCTAGTTATTTGAATTTAATTGAAGGTGGTAAAAGAAAAATTGATGGTGATTTATTACTTAAAGTTTGTGAAAAATTAAATATTCAACTTTCTGATTTAACAACAAAGTCAGATATCAATCTAGAAAATACTATTTCAGAAATACTAGACGATAAATTATTCGAAGATCTAGATATACTCGGACCTGAAGTTAAAGATTTAGTAGGAACAAACCCAAAAATTGGTAGAGCTCTTGTTAGGTTGGGAGATATTCTTAAAAAAAAAGATCATGAATTAATAAATAAGATAGAAAAACTATCTGGCAAAATAGTTGATAATAGAAAAAATTCATTTCCTGGTGAAGTAATATCTGATTTTCTTCAAGAAAATAAAAA
Organism: Candidatus Pelagibacter sp. Uisw_092; assembly: GCF_047729545.1. Taxonomy (GTDB): domain Bacteria; phylum Pseudomonadota; class Alphaproteobacteria; order Pelagibacterales; family Pelagibacteraceae; genus Pelagibacter. The sequence continues at coordinate 794,989 of NZ_CP159824.1, forward strand.
CTATTTTTCTAAACTTGAAGAATTTGCAAATAAAGTTTTTGAAAAAATTCAAGTTAACAATAGAACTAGATATATTGCATTATGTGAATATCTAAAAAAAGAATATTCTATAACAGTTAAAGATATTATTCCTGAAGACGGTAAACCATTTTCAAAAATTTTTAATAAAAAAAAAAAGAACTTTTATTAAGTGATTATAATACACTTGAAACAAAAAAATTGCATGCAGCATCTCAAATAGCCCAGGAAGGTGCATCAAAAGAAATTAATCAATACCTATCTAATTTTAATTTTCCATCAGAAGAATCAAAAAAATTAACTCAAGTTGCTCTATTAAATTATTGTGGTGCTGCAATCTTAATGCCTTACAAATTATTTCATTCAGAGTGTAAAAAACTAAAATATGATTTAGAACTTTTACAAAATACTTTTGCAACTTCATTTGAGCAAGTTGCTCATAGGGTAACTTGCCTTCAAGATCCTAAATTACCAGGTATACCTTTCCATATGCTGAGAACTGATATTGCTGGAAATATTTCTAAGCGTTTTTCACTTTCAGGGATTGAAATACCAAGATATGGTGGTGCTTGCCCTAGGTGGAATGTCTATTCAGCCTTTACAAGGCCTGGTGTAATTCAAGCTGCAGTAAGTAAAATGACTAACGGTGAAAAATATGTATGTATTGCAAGAACTGTTGAAAAAGGTGTTGGTCGATATGGTTTATCAAAAAGTATTTTATCAATTGGTTTAGGTTGTGAGGCAAAATATGCAAAACAATTTGTGTACACAGAAAATTTAGATATCTCAGATAAGAAAACTGAAATTCCTATTGGTGTTTCGTGTAGAACTTGTGACAGGTTAGATTGTTCCCAACGAGCATTTCCACCATTACATAAAAAGTTTGATGTAGATATTAATTCTAGAGGAGTTTCGGTTTATGTTAACGATAAAAGTGAATAAACTACTTCCAGTCACCTATTTTACTAAATAAAAAGTTTCTAAAAGCGGTTATTCTGGCCGTATTTTTCAATGATTGAGGATAAACAAAGTGAGCCTCTGTTATGGGGCCCTCTGAATTAGGAAGAACCTTTATTACATTGTTTGAATTTGAAACTAAATATTCAGGAAGTGCTGCAAGACCCACACCAGCTTCAACGGCTAAAAGTAAACCCATTACACTATTAACTTTCATTACTGGTTTTCTTTTTTTAGAATCTTTAATTCCAAGTTTTAAAGCCCAATCTGGATCATAAACGGGAGATGGGGCCCCTTTACCAAATGAAATGAATTTATGTTTATTTAGATCTGTAATTGTTTTTGGCATCCCATATTTTTCTAAATATTTATTAGAGCCATAAATATAATATTTAATATCTACTAATTTTTTTTGAATATAATTAAGCTGCTTAGGTCTTCTCATAAAAATACCTATATCTGCTTGTCTCGTACTTAAATCTAACTCTTTATCATCAAAAATTAATTCAATTTCTATTTCTGGGTTTAAAGTCATAAACTCTTGAATACGAGGTGTTAACCAGTGAGTACCAAAACTTCTAACAGTTGTAATTGTTAATTTACCTGTTGGTTTATTTTTTTGATCTCCCAGTGTAGATTCAACTTCTTTTAATTTACTAATTACATCGTGAGCTGTTTTAAATAAATATTCACCATTTTCAGTTAAAGTAAGACCTCTTGCGTGTCTTTCAAAGAGTTGTACTTTAAGATCCAGTTCTAATGATTGAATTTGTCTGCTTATTGCTGATTGACTTAAATTTAAGTTTATTGTTGCGTTAGTAAAACTACCTGCTTCTGCAACTGCGTGGAATATTTTTAATTTATCCCAATCCATCTATTTATTTAAATCTACCAAAACTCTTCCTGAAATTTCACCCTTTAAAATTTTTGGGTATATTTCTAACAATTCATCTAAACTTACAGTTAAGATTGATTTTTCAAGAACTTCAAAATCAACAAGCTTTGCTGCTTCTGCCCAAATAAATTCTCTTCTTTTAATGCTACAATTTGCTGAGTCCATTCCCCAAACTTTAATTCCCCTTAGCATGAATGGTAATAAATTTGTATTTAGTTCATTACTGTTTGCATTACCACAAACAGCTATAATTCCATTTGATCTAGTTTGAGCTATTGCATTAGCTAAAATTTTACCTCCTACCGTATCAACTACACCATCCCATAATCCTTTATCAATAGGTCTTGGATCTTTGTCAAAATCAGCTCTATTAACAACATTTTTTGCTCCTAACGATTTTAAATAATCTGTTTTGGAATCTTTTCCTGTAACAGCTGTTACATTGTATCCTAATTTAGTAAGAGCCATTACCGCTACACTTCCCACCCCACCGGTAGCTCCAGTAACCAATACATCATTTACTTTATCGCCTAATAAAATTTCTTCTCTAGCTTGAATAGCAAAAGCACTCATTAAAGATGTAAAGCCAGCTGTTCCTAACATCATAGCCTGTTTGCTAGTTAGGTTTGAAGGTCTCTTAACTAAAAAATCGGCATTAACTTTCGCTATCTGAGAGTATCCACCAAAAAAAGCTTCTCCAACTCTCCATCCAGTTAAAATTATTTCATCACCAGTTTTAAATTTTTGATTTTCACTTTCAAGAACAGTACCAGAAAAATCTATGCCTGGAATATGTGGAAATTCTTTAACAAGACGACCACCATTTTTCAAAATCATTCCATCTTTATAGTTTAAATCTGAATAATCTACTTTAACAGTAACATCACCATGTTTTAAAAATGATTTATCTATTGATTTTACTTCTCGTGTAAAATTTTCACCCTCTTGATTAATAACTAGTGCTTTAAAATTATCTGACATGCTTTTCCCTCCTTAGGAAATTTACTTACTAATAAATCTTAAGTATCTATTTTGAATACTAAGGTCTTCTTTAAATTGTCCTAAGAAATAATTTGTAACTGTTGTTGCGGTTTCTTTTTTAATACCTCTCATAGTCATGCATTGATGAGTTGAGTCGATTGTTACAGCTACACCTTTTGCATCTAGAGATTCCATTATTGTTTTAGCAATTTGCATTGTAAGTCTTTCTTGAGTTTGTAATCTTTTTGAAAAAACTTCAACAACTCTAGCAAGTTTACTTAAACCAACAACTCTTTCGTTTGGTATGTATGCAACATGTGCAATTCCAATAATTGGAGCCATATGGTGTTCGCAATGACTTTGTACAGAGACATTCTTTTGTACAACCATATCATCATACCCTTCGACATCTCCAAAAGTTTTATCTAAAATTTTATTAGGATCTTCTGCATAACCAGCAAAATATTCTTTGTATGCTTTAACAACTCTTTTTGGAGTTTCTAATAATCCTTCTCTACTAGGATCTTCACCCATCCAAGTTAAAATAGTTTTAAAAGCCTCTTCAGCTTCTTTATCAGAAATTTTTTTGGTATCTAAAATCTTGCTATCTGTGTCTTCAACTAATTTCATAAGGCAAGTTTATACAGTAAATCATTGTTTTTAAAATATTTAATATATTGTTCAATATGCTACATAATCACCTACATATGTTTAAAAAAAGAGAAAATATAGTCGAAATTGAAGAGGGAAAACTCCTTTCACCAAAATTTGATAATGATGGCTTAATTCCAGTCATCACTATGTGCTCAAAAACTAAAGATGTTTTGATGCATGGATACATGAATGTTGAGGCTTTTAAAAAAACTATCGAGACTAAAGAAGCTCATTACTTTAGTAGATCTAGACAGCAAATTTGGCACAAAGGTAAAACTAGTGGCTTCACTCAAAAAGTTTTAGAGATAAGAATTGATGATGATCAAGATTCAGTTTGGTTAACTGTTGATATTGGAGATGGCTCTAGTTGTCATGTTGGTTATCGATCATGTTTTTATAGATCAATTCCATTAGGCACAATTGAAAATGGTAGAGAAATTGAAATGAAGTTTGAAGAGAAAGAAAAATCTTTTGATCCAGAGGTTGTCTACAAAGGTCAACCCAATCCAACAAAAATTTAAATGAGTGACAATCAAAAAAATGTTCTAGGTGAAGATCTAGAAGAATGTTCTAACGACCCTTTAACTGGATGGCATAGAGATGGCTGTTGTAGCACTGATGAAAATGATCACGGTGTTCACACTGTTTGTGCAAAAGTTACAACAGAATTTTTAGAGTGGTGTAAAGAAGCTGGTAATGATTTAATAACCCCTCATCCTGAGTTTGGGTTTCCAGGTCTTAAAGCAGGAGATGGTTGGTGTGTTTGTGCCAGTTGGTATGCAAGAGCTGCAGATGCTGGAAAACCTTGTCCTGTATATTTAAAAAAAACTCATGAAAAAACTTTAAAACTTGTTTCTATGGAAGTTTTAAAAAAAAATGCTATTGATTTATCTTAGTTTATTTCAAGATAAGATAATTAGATTATAATTTTAATTTGATTAAAAGCTCTATAAATAAAATTACTTAAAGATCTCATATTTTGATTTTGTAATTCATAAATTTCATCTACTGCAACACCTGAGATGTTTAAAATAATTAATTTTTTTTCATTAATTTGAAGAATATTTCTTTTTATCAATTTTTTTACTTTTCTAATAACTGTTATTCTTGGAATTCCTGTTATATCAGAAATAGACATTGCATTAACTCCTCTTTCATCAGACCCTTGAATTGAAATTTGATATTTTTTTCTAGTTAATTCTTTAAGTTTAAAACTTTTATTTTCAGCTGCGTTAAGTAGAACTATAACTCCAACGCAAAAAGTTTCTAAGTCTCCAACTGTTTTTCTGCATCTGTTGGTAAATATAAATAAGAACTTATAAAATTGATACCAAACAAAAGAAAAGTTTTTTTTAATTGAATCTGAAATTTCTGTAGTTGGGTAAGCTACTTCAACAATCCCTTCTTCTTTAAGAATTTTATTAAACTCACACAATAAAACACTCATATTTTTTAAAGTTAAATTTGCTTGAACTACAGGAATTGCTGTTGTATTTACAAAAATTTGTTTACCTTTTCTTTTAATTATCTCTGCTTTTTCTAGTTCTTCAACTTTTCTTCTTACACTCTCTTTTGGTATTTGAAGATCTTTTGAAATTTTGCTGATATTAATTTTTGCTACTTCTAATGTTTTATCCTTATAGAATGTATCATAATCAACTATTAACCCATTTTTTCTAAAAAATATGAAATCTTGGTTAATTATGTAAATTAAGATTATATATTTATCTATATTTCTAAAATTTTCGTAGGCCCCAATCAACCAACCGTTTATCCATTTGTAATAATATGGTGCCAATCTACTAAAGTGTTTATCAATTACTTTGATGAATATTTTTTCATCAATTTGAGATGATATAGTTGGTTTAGTATTCATAATTCTAAAAAACCCATATTGGACAATTGATAGATAAGAGTTAACCCATTTTGGACATTGGAATTATTTCAATTTTTTTAGTAAGTTGGTATTGATTATCCATGAGTTCAGAAAAAGTAATTTCTACAGAAGTGAATGGTCTTCCTCCTTTAACCCCTGAAAAGAGTGAGGGAGTTTCATCATCTGGACGAGTTGATATAAATATTCTCTTAAATAGAGCAAGAAAAGTGAAAGAAAAAGAAACAAGAACAAACTTAGTTTTTTCAGGATTAATACTTTCTTTAATTTTTATAGTTGGAATAATTTTATCTTTCTAAGAAATATTTTTAATTACATATTTCCGTATTTAGGCCCACCACTTCCTTCTGGTGTAACCCATGTAATGTTCTGAGAGGGCTCTTTTATATCACAAGTTTTACAGTGAATACAATTTTGAGAATTTATGACAAATTTATTTACACCATTTTCATTTTGAACTTCATAAACACCAGCAGGACAATATCTTTGCGCAGGTTCATCAAATTTTTCTAAAGTATAACTGATTGGCAAATTTGGATCCTTAAGTTGTAAATGGACTGGCTGATTTTCACTATGGTTAGTTCCTGTTAAATATACAGAACTTGTTTTATCAAAAGTAATAATATTATCAGGCTTTGGGTAGTAAATTTTAGGCATTTCATTTGCTGGTTTTAAAGTTTCATGATCAGCATGTTTGTGCCTTAAGGTAAAAGGTAATTTTCCCCTAAATAAAATTTGATCTATTCCTGTAAATATTATTCCTAAAATTAAACCCCAGCTAAAGCTTGGCTTAATATTTCGGGCAGTATGTAGCTCTTCATAAATCCAACTTTTTTTAAATTTATCTTCATAAATTGATAAATCTTTCTTTTCTTTTAAATGTTCATTTATAGTTTCAGCAGCAATCATCCCACTTTTCATTGCAGTATGTGATCCTTTAATCTTAGGCATATTTAAAGTTCCTGCATCACAACCAATTAATAAAGCACCAGGCATAAACATTTTTGGTAAACTTTGAAGCCCTCCTTCAATTAAAGCTCTTGCTCCATAAGATATACGTTTTCCACCTTCAATTACTTTTTTTATTACTGGATGAGTTTTAAATCTTTGAAATTCATCGAATGGTGAAAGGTGTGGGTTTTTATAATCAAGACCAATTACATAACCTAAAAAAACTTGTTTGTTTTCTGCATGATACATAAAACTTCCACCATAAGTATTGTTATCTAAAGGCCAACCTGCGGTATGCATTACCATTCCGTCTTCATGATTTTGTTCACTGATTTCCCAAATTTCTTTAAATCCAATTCCATACTGTTGAGGATCTTTACCTTCATCAAGGTTAAATTTTTTTATAAGTTCTTTTCCAAGATGTCCTCTGCATCCTTCTGCAAAAACAGTGACTTTTCCTAAAAGCTCTATGCCTGGTTCAAAGCCATCTTTCTTATTTCCATCTTTATCAACTCCCATGTCTTGAGTTGCAACTCCCTTAACTGATCCATCTTCTTTGTATAAAATTTCACTTGCAGGAAAGCCTGGAAATATTTCTACACCTAAAGCTTCAGCTTGTTCTGCTAGCCATCTACATAGGTTTGCTAAACTGATTATGTAATTATTATGATTTTGTTGAACTGATGGAAGTAGCCATGTCGGCCAGCTTAATGATTTTGATTTTCCTAAAAATAAGAATTTTTCTTTAGAAACCTTAGTTTTTATAGGTGAATTAAGTTCTTTCCAGTTTGGTAATAACTCATCTAAAGCTCTAGTTTCAAACACATTACCGCTTAAAATATGCGCTCCAATCTCTGAGGCTTTTTCAAGTAAACACACATTTAATTCTGGATCTAATTGTTTAAGTTTAATTGCCGTAGATAGTCCTGAAGGACCACCCCCAACGATTACCACATCATAATCCATTGCTTCTCTAGGCATATCTTAAATTTTTACAGTATTGATTATTTTTGTATACTATTTAATTTATTCAATTCTTCTAGGAATTGAGGTAACGCCTCAAATAAATCAGCTTCTAGACCATAGTCTGCGACACTAAATATTGGAGCTTCACCATCTTTATTTATAGCAACAATTATTTTGCTTTCTTTCATTCCAGCTAAGTGCTGAATTGCTCCTGAAATTCCAACCGCAATATATAAATCAGGCACAACTACTTTACCAGTTTGACCAACTTGGTGTTCATTGCTTATATAACCTGCATCAACTGCAGCTCTTGATGCACCAATTGCAGCATTTAATTTATCTGCAATATCAGCAATCAATTTAAAATTCTCTCCATTCTGCATTCCTCTACCACCTGAAATTACAACTCTAGCCGTTCCAAGCTCAGGTCTATCTGATTTAACTTCTTCTCTTTTAATAAATTTTGATAAAGTAAACTCTTCAGTTGCTTCAATTTTTTCTATTGGAGCAGATCCACCAGATGTTTCACAAGGTTCAAAAGAAGTTGGTCTAATTGTTATGCATTTTTTTGTATCTGTACTTTTTACTGTAGCAAATGCATTTCCTGCATAAATAGGTCTTATGAATGTATCAGGCGATATAACTTTAGTAATATCACTTACTTGAGATATATCTAAATGAGCTGCTATTCTTGGCATCAAATTCTTACCAAATGTATTTGCAGAGCTAACAATGTGAGAATAATTTTCTGAAACTTTAACGACTAATGGTGCAAAGTTTTCTGCTAAGTAGTTTTCATAGTGAGCAGCTTCAGCGTGTAGTACTTTTTTAACAGCTGGCATTTCAGATAATAATTTAGCAACGTCTCCACAATTATTTCCAATTAATAAAACATGTACATCTCCATCCATTTGTGATGCTGCAGTAATTGCGTTTAATGTAAAAGGTCTTACTTCTTTATTATTATGCTCTGCTATTAATAAAACTGACATTATATTACCTTTGCCTCATTTTTAAGTTTGCTAACCAACTCAGCAACACTTGCAACTTTAATTCCTGCTTTTCTTTTTGGTGGCTCTTCCACTTTAATTTGCTGAACTCTTGGTGTAGTATCAATCCCTAAGTCTGTAGCAGTTAATATTTCTAAAGGTTTCTTTTTAGCTTTCATTATATTTGGTAGTGAGGCATAACGTGGCTCATTTAATCTTAGATCACAGGTAACAATGGCTGGAAGATTAACCTCGATTGTTTCTAATCCCTCATCAACCTCTCTTGTTACTTCTAAAGTTTTGTCTTTTACTTCAATTTTTGATGCAAAAGTTGCTTGGGGCCAGTTCAATAAAGCACTTAACATTTGACCTGTTTGGTTACAGTCATCATCAATTGCTTGTTTGCCCATAAAAACTAGATCTGGTTTTTCTTTTTCAACAATCTTTTGTAGTGCTTTTGCTACAGCTAACGGTTCAACTGTTCCTTCTGTTTTGATTAAAATACCTCTATCAGCACCAACAGCCAAAGCTTTTCTAACAGTTTCTTGTGATTTTTCCTCACCGACTGTAATTGCAATAATCTCTGTTGCTTTTCCTGCTTCTTTAATTTTTACAGCTTCTTCAATCGCATTATCGTCAGGTGGATTGCTCGACATTTTTACATTATCAGTTACAACACCAGTTCCATCCTCTTTAACTCTGACTTGAACGTTGTAATCAATTACTCTTTTAACAGCGACTAATATTTTCATTATGCTCTCAATAAATCATTTTCTGGATCGTAGGGACTCTCATCTAATATAGTAGCATCGTACATTTTTCCTAAAATATCAATTTTCAATTTTTGACCAGTTGTCGCAACATCAGGGTTCACCATTCCTAATGCAATCGATTTACCCAGTCTAAATCCAAAATCTCCTCCTGTTGCACGTCCAACAACTTTATTGTTTTCATAAATTGGATTATTTCCCAATACATCTGCATCTTCAACATTGTGAATTTCCATAGTAACCAGTTTATTTTTAAAACCTTTTTCTCTCCACTTATTAAGTGCTTCTAAGCCAATAAAGTTTCCTTTATTAGGATGTATAAATCTATCTAGTCCAGATTCGTAAGGTGAATATTCAATTGATAATTCTGTCCCAACAAGTTTATAAGATTTTTCAAGTCTTAAACTATTCATTGCTCTAATTCCATAAGGCTTAAGACCTAAATCTTTGCCAGCTTCCATTAATTTATCAAATATATGGTTTTGGTATTCAATTGGATGATGAAGCTCCCAACCAAGTTCCCCTACAAAGTTTACTCTCATAGCATTCACTGGCGCATTTCCAACATTCACATTTTTAGCACTCAACCATTTAAAGTTTTCACCAGAAAAATCATCGCTGGAAACTCTTGTCATTAATTCTCTAGCCTTTGGACCAGACACAACTAGCACACCCATACTATTAGTTAGATTTTCAAATTGAACTGTCCCATCATTTGGCATCCATTTTTGAATCCAGTCATGGTCTAATCTTTGGTTCGCTCCTGCAGAAACTAAATAGAAACTATCTGGAGCTTCTCTCATTATTGTAAATTCGGAATGCACTCCTCCTTTAGTATTAAGGGCGTGACATAAACCAATTCTTCCTATTTTTTTTGGAAGTTTGTTTGCTACTAAATAATCTAAAAATTCTTCAGCACCAGATCCTTTAATTCTACATTTTGCAAATGCAGTCATATCTAAAAGACCCACATTTTCTTTTACATTTTTACATTCTTTTTTTATTGCTTCAAACCACTTGGATCTTCTAAAAGACCAATCATCTTTTTGTTCCATTCCATCTACTGCAAAGAAATTAGGTCTTTCCCAACCAAATTTTTGCCCAAAAACAGCACCTAATGCTTTCATTCTATCATAACAAGGTGATGTTCTTAATTCTCTAGCAGCACCTCTTTCTTCGTCAGGATAATGAACTTTAAATACATGGTTGTAAGCTTCTTCATTTTTTTCTTTTAAATAAGATTTTGTTGCATAATCACCAAACCTTCTAGGTTCAACACCAAGCATATCAATTGTTGGTTCTCCATCTACAATCCATTCTGCAAGTTGCCAACCCGCTCCACCTGCTGCAGTAATACCAAAACTATGTCCTTCATTTATCCAAAAATTTTTAAGTCCCCAAGCTGGACCAACAATAGGGTTTCCATCAGGTGTGTAACAAATTGCTCCGTTATAAACTTTTTTTACACCTACTTCGCCAAAGGCTGGAACACGATGAATTGCACCTTCTATGTGTGGTGCAAGTCTATCAAGATCTTCTTGGAATAATTCGTACTCTGAATCTTTTGATGGACCGTCTACATAACAGGCTGGAGCACCATCTTCATATGGTCCTAATATTAATCCACCAGCTTCTTCTCTCATGTACCATCTGCTATCACTATCTCTTAAAACTCCCATCTCTGGTAAGCCTTCTTTTTTTCTTTTTAAAATATCTGGGTGTGCTTCTGTAACAATATATTGATGTTCAACCGGAATAACTGGAATATCTAAACCAACCATTTTTCCAGTTTGTCTTGCAAAATTTCCTGAACAAGAAATAACATGTTCGCATTCAATAGCTCCTTTATCAGTTTCAACAATCCACCCATCTTTAGTTTGTTTAATTCCAACTACAGCTGTATTTCTATAAATCTCTGCACCCATATTTCTTGCACCAGTTGCCATTGCCTGAGTTAAGTCTGCAGGTTGAATATATCCATCTTCAGGGTGTTGTATTGCACCAAGTAAATCATCCGTACGACATAAAGGCCAAATTTCTTTTACCTGATCTGGAGTTAAAAATTTTACATCAACACCTATAGTTTGTGCAACACCTGCGTATTGGTGATACTCATCCATCCTATCTTTAGTACTTGCTAAACGAATGTTTGAGACAACACTGAAGCCAACATTTTGTCCTGTCTCTTCTTCTAATTTTTTGTAAAGATCAACTGCATACTTATGAAGCTGTCCAACTGAATAACTCATATTAAATAATGGAAGCAGACCTGCTGCGTGCCAAGTTGATCCTGAAGTTAATTCTTTTCTCTCGACAAGAACAACATCAGACAAACCTTTTTTTGCCAAGTGATAAAGAGCACTAACCCCCACTACGCCACCACCAACTACAACAACTTTAGCTTTAGATTTCATTAGTCCAATTCCTACTATTTTTTTATTATTAACGAAACAAAATTCGTTTAGTTATTAGCTTAAACTGAAGATCCAAGAGGCATTGGTGCGGAGACCATTGTGGTCAGCCAACAGTCCTTAAGGGGACCATTTTTTGTATATTTTTCAACTGACCAGTTGAATTTATAATAGACCTTATCTCTATCAAGAACTGTTACTTCAAAAAGAGCAGTTAAATCATCAGATTTTATCTCCACAACCTTATGGTCCAAGTGATTAAGAAGCATCACATAAGACTTTCCTTTTATCATCGTTTTAAATCGATCTAAAGGACCTGTATTTTTTTGATTATTTGGGTGTGCAAATTCCCAAGTCTGCTCAATTCCATTATCTTTTTTTGGATTATCATTCTGTTTTAAACTTCTTAATTGGATTTTGACAACTTGATAAGGTTCAATCCCGTTATTAGGCTTAACTAATTCAGCAAATGATGGAGATGTTAAAAATAAAGTAATTAAAATTACTTTATATATTTTGTGCAGTTGTTCTGACGTCTTCCAAAAATTGTTCTCTTTTTTTATCACTAACAAACGGTACAGCAAAATATCTTCTATAAACAATATTATAAATGCCACACATGTGAAATACCCCTCTTTTTAATCTTCTTATAGGCAGGTTTAAAAAGAAGGTTGTAATAGCGAGCCTTGGTGATCCATAAGTACAAAAAATTATAGCTTTTTTATCTTTTAAATTTCCCATTGGATAACCATAATTTCCAACTAATTTTTTAAATGTAAATGCCCATGGTGGTGACAAAACTTTATCTATCCATCCCTCCACAATTGCTGGCATTCTAAAGTTCCAAATAGGTGCAATTAGAACAATGGTATCACACTTCTCAATACGTCTACGATGATCTAGAACATCTTCACCAGCTTGTTCACCTGCAAAAACAGGGTTAAATTTTTCCTTATATAGGTCTACACAATCAACTGAATGACCATTTGCTTCAGCTGTTTTTATAAATTTATCTCTAATAGCAGCGTTAAAAGATTTTTCGTTATAATGACCATATAAAAGAAATATTTTTTTCATTTGTGTATTTTTAAACTAGTTCTATAAGAAAGCCATGAAAAATTTTTATGTAATTGAAGGTGAGCATACCAACCCTAACGAGATTGAAACAATATTAAAGAATACTGAAAAAAAATATGGCCCTTTTGAAGAGCAAGAAGCTACTCAAATTGCTAAGGGGTTAATTCAAAAAAATATAGATGATTTTTATCATCGAGCATGGGTAGTCAAAAACTAGCCCTGTAAAACTGGAAAAACTAGGTTTATCCTCAGAATATTAATTACTAATTTAATAAAAATATTTTCTAAATTATTCCAAATAATTTTTGAAATTCAATTTTAGTACATTTGTTAGCAATATAATAAATTTTATTTTTTGTAGCAATTTCTTTAGCCTTATCATTTTCAATATTAAGTTGTAGCCACAAAACATGTGCCCCAATTTCTTTAGTTTGATTGGCTATATCTATAGTCTCTTCACTTGGTCTAAAAACATCAACTATGTCTACTTTTTCTTTTATATCTAATAGAGTTTCATAAACTTTTTCTCCATGTATTGTTTCATTTACACATGTTGGGTTTACAGGAATAACTTTATAACCAGATTTTTGTAAGAATTTCATTACTATATTTGAATCTTTTTCTTTTTTTTTACTTGCCCCAACTAAAGCTATTACTCTTGAGCTAATAAATAGTTCTTTTATTTTATCGTCTATTATTTGTTTTTCCATTTAGGTTTTCTTTTTTGTAAAAATGCAGATATTCCTTCTTTTGCATCCATTGCCATCATATTTTTAGTCATCATTTTACTTGTATAAGCATAAGCTTTTCTTAATGGCATTTCTAATTGATTATAAAAAGTTTGTTTGCCGATTTTAATTGTAAAACTTGATTTTGAAGCAATAGTTTTGGCAACTTTTAATACTTCATTGTTTAATTTTGATTTAGAAAAATGATTATTAATTAATCCAATTTCTTTTGCATAATTTGCTTTAATGGGTTCGCCAGTTAACAGCATCTGCATCATTCTTTTTCTATTAACTTTTCTGCTAACTGCAACCATCGGTGTACTGCAAAATAAACCAATATTTACTCCTGGTGTTGCAAAAATTGCATCATTAGCACTGTAAGCCAGATCACAACTCGCAACTAATTGACAACCTGCTGCAAATGCTGCCCCATGAACTTTTGCAATAACCGGTTTTTTTCCTTCAACTATTTGAAGCATTAATTTTGAGCAAAGATTAAAAAGTTTTTGATATTTTTCTCTTTTCTTTAATCCACTTACTTCTTTTAAATTATGACCTGCACTAAAACCTTTTCCAGACCCTTCAATAATTATTACCTTAATATTTTTGTCTTCATCTAATTTTTTAAAGGCTTTAATTAAATCTTCTAAATTTTTAAATGAAAGTGCATTATATGTTTTTGGCTCATTAATGATGATTGAAGCAATATCTTTATTTAAAAGTTTAACTTTAATATTACTTAAGTTTGCCATCTTCTCTCATTTTAGCTCTAATTTTTGTTGCTGAGATTTGTTGAATTTCCTCTGATAGAACAACTTCTTCTATTTTGTAACCAACCCCTCTTCCGTAACAAATATTAGTAATATTAGGAACCATCATTACTTTAAATCTACCTTCAAATTCTGGGTTTAATTTTTCTTCAATATTCTTTTTAACTGTATCAAAATCAAATGGATTATCGTCAACACCTTGAACATCTCTTATTTGAATACAAACTTGACCCGTTTTTTTAACAATTTCTTGAAATAAAGCATAGTGACCATCATGAAATGGTTGCCATCTGCCAAGCATTTGTGCAGTCGGTTTTTTATTATCCCATTCGTAAGCCATTATTTGATCTCCTCTACTATTATTGGTGCCCAATGTTTAGCATCTTGAGTTGTAACCTGACAGTCAAATTTTTCAGGTTTAACAAACATCTTGTTAGTATCATCAAAACGTCCCTCTTTTATTGTGTTTACCCAAACTATATAATCTGCAGGAAATAAACTTCTTGCTTCAGGCGTTGGGCAAACAAAATCTGCAATAACATAATTTCCATCATCTTTTAATTTTTTTGCAAAATCTGCCATTCTTTTGGCTTGTCTTATTCTGCCTTCTTCTGAAAAATCCCAATCATTGGCTTCTTTTCTAACTTCATCAGCATTAAGTCTTTTAGCATCTAGTGATGGGGCAATTTCATTTGCTAAAGTTGTTTTGCCAGATCCTGGTAGACCCATTATTAATATTATTTTCATTTTATTTTATAACCTCATATAGACCGAGCCACGCATTTACATCTTTGCTGGCAATATAATCTGATTTAAAAAATTCAATTTCTTTCCATTTATTCTTATCTTTTAATTCTTTTATTTTTTTATTAAACCCATATTCCTCGTAAATTCCTTCATTAATAGTAAAACAAATTAAACCTTTATTTTTTGTAATCCTTACAAATTCATCTAAAGCGCTGGGTTTGACATGTGCATATGTAAAAGTTCCAACACACATAACCGCATCATAAAAATTATCTTCTATTTTAATTGGTTGATTTAGATCTACTTTATATAGCTTTTTATATAAATCTTTTGGTATCGTATCTAATAAAGTTTTAGATAAATCTGCTCCATGAAAATTTTTATATCCAAAATTTTTTAATTCTTTAGCAACAAGGCCTGTGCCACAACCTGCATCAAAAATTAATATGTCTTTGCTTTGAGCGTATTTTTTAAAAGTGTTTACTGTTTCTTTTGGACCTGAATAATCCCAATCA
Organism: Candidatus Pelagibacter sp. Uisw_092; assembly: GCF_047729545.1. GTDB lineage: Bacteria > Pseudomonadota > Alphaproteobacteria > Pelagibacterales > Pelagibacteraceae > Pelagibacter. The sequence goes on from NZ_CP159824.1 coordinate 810,312, forward strand.
ACCATATCTTTATTATACTTATCGTTGTCGCCCCACTCGTCATAAAAATCCATTACTTCTTTGGTAGTTTTAAGTTTATAAATTGGGATTTTATTTCCCACATCTTTTAGAGACATTTACTTTTTCATTCAGTTAAATTATTAGCAATCCATTTATGAAATTCATGTGTAGGATTATCCATTATTGGTGAAAAATTTCCACCATTATATGCTGGTGAATTTCTACCTTCCTGCATACCTTCAATAGCTTTTATATCTTCTGACATAACTTCTTTCCAAAATTCTGCATTTTTTTTTCTCATCTCAGTAAACTCAGTTCCATTCGCACTATCATCACCTACATAATACATCATTAAATGTTCTTTAGTTTCACTAATAGACTTAGGTTCTAACCAAAAAACATAAAAATGATCTATATGAAGACCAATCATTACGTTTGGAAATAAAGCAATATACTCAGCCTTTTTAGACAGTTCTGTTGGCCAATTTGGAAAATTATTAAAAGTTTGATTTCCTTTAACAGGTTGATCGTATTTATTTGTACCTTGGCCAGCAAATCTATTTGGTAGACCTTGGATGTGATAATGGTCACTAATATTTGAAACTTTATTTAATTCAGGATGAATCCAAGGCAAATGATAACTTTCACAATAATTCTCTATTGCAAATTTCCAATTACATTTAACATCAAGACTGAAATACCCATGATCTTTTGAGTGCTTGAGTAATTTTTGATCTTTCTTAGATATGAATTTTGACCATCTTTCCTCAAGAGGCTTGATATACTCATCAAACTCTAATTCATTACCATTTATATTGATAAATATTATGTCCATCCAAACTATGGTTCTAACTTCCTTCAAATTACTTGATGATTTATCGAATTTTTCTGTCTCATGAATATTCAGGCCTCCTATGTGAGGTGTCGCAACCAACTTTCCATCAAAATCGTAGGACCAGGAGTGGTATGGACATCTTAAGACATTTTTCAAAGCACAAGGCTCATCTAAAAGCTTGAAGCCTCTATGGCTACAGACATTGTGAAATACCCTTATTTTTTTCTCTTTGTCTCTTAGAATAATAAGAGGGATACCTAGTAAATTATACGGTTGAGCATCTCCTATATTTGGCACAGAACTTCCAACGCCAATTACTGTCCATTTATTCATGAAAATCCTCTCTCTTTCAATTCTTAGATAGTCAGAGCTGGTGTAGCACTCGTTTGGTAAGCCATGGGCTTTCTCGATGGGGTTCCCAACCACTCTAATTTTGTCCAAATCCAAGATCTTTGAAAGTTCAAGATTTTTAAGATTTTCAGACATTAAAAAAAATTATCACCCACTCAATTTTTGGCAACAATTATTTTTATCCACAAGATGAATTTCTTTGACAGCATTTACAAAAAAGATAATCATCGGGAAAAATGAATTTTTCACTTGAGGTTGGACCTCAAACAGATCTTGATACATTGCCTCCAGTTAAGGATGTTTATGTAACCATGCTTCCAGGAGGAGACTATAAAGAGACAGCTGACCAGTCAGCTGAATTAGTTAAAAAAGGATTTAATCCAGTTCCACATTTTCCAGCAAGATCAATCATGGATGATACTCAACTTAAAGATTACATTGCAAGATGTAAAGATGTGGGTGTTAAACAAGCATTAGTTATTGGTGGAAGTAGAGAGCCAGTTGGAAAATTTGATAGTTCAATTCAAATTTTAGAAACAGGATTTTTTGATAAAATTAAAATAGGAATAGCAGGACATCCAGAGGGAAGTCAGGATATTTCTGATAAAGAATTAGAAAAGGCTATGATAGATAAAAAACCTTACGCTGACTATATAGTGACCCAGTGGTTATTAGAGAGTCAACCTATCGTAGATTTCATTTCTAAGCAGTCAGTACCAGTGCATGTAGGAATTACTGGGCCAATGAAAATAACTAGCTTGATTAAATTTGCTAATATTGTCGGGGCGAAAAATTCTATAAATTTTCTTAAGTCTAATTTTAGTAAGGCATTAGATTTATTGAAACCTAAAGACCCTAATGAATTAATTGGGAAAGTGAAAGAGTTTACTGGCAACTTCCACATTTATACATTCGGCGGCTTGAAGGAAACTAACAGGTGGTTGAAGGAGAACGGTTATGTCTAATGAATTTGATTATACCAAACTAAAGCATGCTACTTCTGTAGATCAATCAGATCGTGAAGTACCATATAACTTAAGACAAAGTGGACCTACAAAAGTTGAAATGTTAATTTCAACAAGAGTAAGAAAATCTCCATACTGGCATCTATCAATGGAAGCTGGATGTTGGAGAGCAACTGTTTACAATCGTATTTATCACCCAAGAGGTTATGTAAAACCCGAAGATGGTGGGGCTATGGTTGAATATGAAGCAATTAAAAATCACGTTACAATGTGGAACGTTGCTGTTGAAAGACAAATTAGAGTTAAAGGTCCTGATGCAGAAAAGTTTACTGACTACGTTATAACTAGAGATGCAACTAAGATCTCACCAATGAGAGCAAGATATGTAATTTTATGTAATGCTTATGGTGGAGTTTTAAATGATCCTATTCTTCTTAGAATTTCAAAAGATGAATTTTGGTTCTCACTATCAGACTCTGATATTGGAATGTATCTTCAAGGTGTTAACGCTGATGGAAGATTTGATTGTACGGTTGAAGAAATTGACGTTTGCCCAGTGCAAATTCAAGGTCCTAAATCAAAAGCTTTAATGAAAGACCTTTGTGGAGATCAAGTTGATTTTGACAACATGCCTTTCTACGGTTTAGCTGAAGTTAAAGTTGGCGGCAGAAGTTGTGTGATTTCTCAGTCTGGTTTCTCAGGTGAAGCTGGATATGAAATCTACTTAAGAGAAGCAACTAAATATGCTGATGATATGTGGAATGCTGTTCTTGCTGCAGGAAAAAAACATAGCCTAATGGTTATTGCTCCTGCTCACCATAGAAGAATTCAAGCCGGAATTCTTTCTTGGGGACAAGATATGGATCAACAACACAATCCTTTCCAGTGTAACCTTGGTTACCAAGTATCACTATCTGGTAAAGGTGAGTGGAATAAAAAAGCTGACTATGTTGGAAAAGCTGCATTAGAGAAAATGGGTGCAGAACTTAAGGATGGTCAAAAACCTTACAAACTTCAGTTAGTAGGTCTTGAGTTGGGTGGAAAACCAATCGAAGAATATGCTCCTGATTTTTGGTTAGTGTCACCTGAGAGTGGTGGAAATCCTGTAGGATTTATCACATCACCTTGGTATCACCCTGAAAAAGGTCAAAATATTGCAATGGGATATGTACCATTTGAGGGAACATTAAATGCTAATAGTTTCCCTAAAGGTAAAGTTGGGACTAAGTACAAAGTTCACTTACCTGCTAAATATTCTGACACACCAGGAACTCCTGTTGATGCAGTTGTAGTGGATATTCCATTTACAGAATTGTTTAACGCAAACACAAGAGAAGTCGTTAAAGGTTAAATTAATTATTTGGGGGAGATTAGTTCTCCCCCACTAATAATGACAAAATCATTCCTAATCGTAGTTTGCATAATAATAGTAATTGCTTTAATACTCTTTCCACTATTTGTTTCTTATAAAGCTCAGAAAAATAAAAAAAATAAATAATGTTTGGTCAATTTTTAAATATAATTGTTCGGTCTATTAAATTAGACAAAACTCTTTACAAGGATAATAAAAACTTTGGTGAGGCTGCAATATATTTTGCAGGACTTATAATGATACTAGACGGCTTAGCTGGAGCTGTTGCTGCAAACACTGTTATTAAAACCCCTATTGCAATGTCTGGATTAACAGCAATTCTTACCTGGTTTGTTTGGGGACTTTTTATCTATGTTATTGGTGTAAAATTATTTCCAGATAAAGAAACTAAAGTTCCATTTAAAAAAGTATTAACAGCAGTTGGGTTTGCTCATGCACCAGGGCTTTTAAGATTTTTTGCTGTAACACCAGATTTAATGATCCCAATAATATTTCTAACTCAGTTCTGGATATTTGCAGGATTAATCATTTCAACAAAACAAGTTTTAAATCTAAAGTCTAATTTTAAATCATTTGGAATAGTTATTTTAGCTTTTTTAATAATTGCTTTTCTTTCAATATCTTTCGTAATGAGCAAAATGAATGCCTTGCCCATTAGCTCTGTAAGTTAAAGTGGAAAAATAGTCTTTGCAGTTTTGCAAGAATTACAAATTTTAAAACTACTTAAAATTAAGTTTTGAAAAACACTTTCATCTTCTTTTTTACATTCTTCACAATAATTATTTGTTTTTTCATATTCCTCTTCTATCTCTAATTCTTCAATAACATTAGAAATATCCAAAGAGGAATATAAGTGTGGAAACATATTTCCATCTGAAGCTTGTTCCCAAATTAGATGATCAAGTTTCAAAGTATCTATCTTTAATAAAATTAAATCTTTTTGGTTTTGATAAAATTTTTTGAGGGTTCCAGCAACCTGGTTATCAGCTGAAAGATGAATATAACCATCTTCTAGATCTTTTTTTGAACCTGTTAATAGACCTTTTTTTTTAGTTTCTTGCCACTCAGATTTAGTACATATTTTATAAACAAACTTGAAGTTCATTTAAAATTTATAATATTCACTGAGGATAATCACAATAAAAAACTTCCCTCTTTCAAGGGAAGTTAATATTAACCATCTAATAGAGAGAGAAGATAATGTTAATTCATTAAATTTTACAAATCTTATAGGGGGGCATATGCAAATAATAAAATGACATATTGTCACTTCTCATATGCAAATTATAAATATCTTATTATCAGTTCATATAATTAGTAATTTTACCAAGATGAATTTGTTTGAGTAAGAAATTTTATTTCCTCTGGGGTTGACTGTCTGTCTAATACTTTATTTCTGTGAGGGTATCTTTTAAATTTTTTGATAACATCCGTGTGGTCTTTCCATGAAATCTTAATTAAATCTACTTGAGGATGATTTTTTAAATGTAAATTAGATAAATTGTGAGCATAAATATGGTCACTAATTTCCTCACTATGTATGAGTGGCAATAGCATAAATAGTTTTTCATGAAAATTCAGTTTTTCAAGATCACCTCTATCAATAATCTCATTAACAATTAATCTACATTTGTGATCTTGTTCAAATGCTTTCTTATCATTTCTGAACAAGTTACGAGAAAATTGATCTAATAGAATAACTAAAGCTAAGCAGGATTTTGGGTCATCTTGCCAGTCATCATATTCGTTTATTATAGCCTTTTGATAGTCGTTAAAAAATTTTTCTCTTATTTTTTTATCAAAAGAATGTTTTTTTCTAAAAAGTTCTTCAGGCAAAGACTCTATAAACCAAAAATCTAATATATTCTGTGATTTACTAGTAATCACTTATCAATATTTTGATACAGGTTTTAAAAGTTTAAGCATCTTATTATGGATAGACTGGTTTGCTGAAACTAAAATATTTCCAGCATTAATAGCATCTCTATTATCCCAGGTAGTTACAACTCCACCTGCAGCTTCTATAATTGGTATTAATGGATGGATATCCCAAATCTTATTTTTTCTTTGAATTATTACGTCTATTTTACCTTCGCAAAAATGTGAATAACTTAATGCATCTGTCACTGGAAACTGCATTAATTTTGTAACTCTTGGAATCTTTGCTTTTTGTTTATTTGAAAGACTACCATAAAAAGCACCAGCAACTTTTATTTGATTAAAAGAAACTTTTTTTGAAACTGTTAGTTTTTTTTTTTTCCATTTTGAAAAATATAAGCTTTATTAGTACTAAAGTTTAGATAATATTTTTTTAATATTGGAAAATTTGCAAGACCAATAATAGGATTACCTTTAAAGTTTAATGATATTAAATTACTCCATGTGGGGTTTCCAATTACATATGATCTAGTTCCATCAATTGGATCTATAACCCAAGTATAGTCACTTAATGATTTCTTGATTCCAAACTCTTCACCTATGATTTGATGTTTAGGAAATCTTTCTTTGATTTTTAATCTTATAAATTTTTCAAATGCTCTGTCAGAAGTTGTAACTGGGTCGTATCCTTTGCCTTTGATTTTATTTGATACTTTAAAAGTTCCATTCAATTTTGAGTAATAATACTTTGTTAAATCTTTAGCTAACTTATTTAAAAAGTCTGCATATAACTTGCATTCTTTTAAATTTAATAAGCTCATCAAGATATTTTGTTAATCTGTTCTTCAGCTTTTTTAACAGATTTTTTATAATCTATAGCCATTTGATCGGCTGCAATTACAGTAATATTTTTAATTCCAAAGAAGTTTAAAACATGCGTTAACCAAGGTGTTAAAAAATCCTCTTTACTATTGATTTTTGTGCCACCAGAAGTGATTATGAGATAAACTAGTTTATCCTCAAGTAGTCCAACTCTACTTCCATCTTCATTGTACTTAAAGGTTTCTTTAACTCTTGCAGCTAGATCTGCCCAGGCTTTCAATGTTGCTGGAGGACCAAAATTATAAATAGGCACTGAAATAATTATGATATCACTCTCCTTTAATTCAAAAACTAACTTATCTGATAGCTCAAACATTTTTTTGTGCTGGTCAGTTTGTTCTCCTACTGAAATTTTCATTCCTGACTCGGTTAAATTTGATATAAAAATCATTTCATCATTAAGATCTCTATAAATAATCTCATCCTCCTTTTTTTTAATTTTATTTAATAATTTTTTAGCTAAAGCTCTTGATGTAGAACCTTCTTTTCTAGCACTTGTATCAATTTGATAAATTTTCATAAGTATAGATAGTTATTAACCTATTAACCAAAATTTTGCAAAAATGGTAAAGAATTTAAAATATAGTAACCTAAAACTTGTAATTGGTTTGTTAAAATTAGGATTCCAGTAATTAAAAGTATAATACCCCCGCTCTTTGAGACAATATTAATATTCTTTTTAAAGTTTTTAGAAAACATTAAAAATCTTTGCATTAAATAACCTGATAAAATGAAAGGTATTGCTAGCCCAAGTGAATAAAAACTGAGTAAAATTATCGCTTTAAATATTGTTTCCTCAGTTGAGGCTAGTGCTAGAATTGAGCCCAGAATTGGGCCAATACAAGGAGTCCATCCAAAACCAAAAGCCATTCCAACTACAAAAGAAAACCAAATATTATTATTCTTTTTTGTATAAATTTTTTTTTCAAAGTTCAAAAAACTAATATTTATAATTCCAATTAATTGTAGAGAAAATATAATTATAACTAGACCTGCAATCACTCTTAAAGTTTGTGAATTTTGTAAAAGTACTTGCCCTAAGTAAGAGGCTGCTGCACCAAACATAATAAAAACAAAAGAAAAACCTAAAGTAAATAATATTAGTGGGAATATATTTATTTTTTTATTTTCAAGTAATTCATTTAATGATGCTCCAGAAATAAAAGAAATATAACCTGGTATCAAAGGTAAAACACAAGGTGATAGAAAGCTAATTAAGCCAGCTCCAAAAGCAACAAAAAATTCAATCATATAAAATTATTCTGATTTTACTTTTGTATTTTGTACACCAAGACTGTCAACTGACAGTTTCATGTTATCACCATCTTTTAAAAAAACTGGGGGATTCATTCCTAGACCCACACCAGGTGGAGTTCCTGTTGTAACTATATCGCCAGGCATCAAAGTTATAAAACTTGTAATATGAGCTACTAAAAAACTAAAATTGAAAATCATTTGGTTTGTGTTTCCTATTTGATGTCTATTGCCATTCACATCTAGGGTTAAATTTAAATTATTAATATCTTTAATTTCATCTTTTGTTACTAAATAAGGTCCTAAAGGTCCAAATGTATCACCTGACTTTCCTTTAACCCACTGACCACCCTTTTCTTTTTGCCACTCACGCTCACTTATATCGTTACAAATACAATATCCAAAAATATAATCTTGTGCATCTTTTTCCAGAGACTCTTTTAGCTTTTTTTCCTATAACAAAAGCAATTTCAACTTCATGATCTAATTTTTTAGATCCTCGTGGAATTATTACATTATCATTTGGCCCAACAATGGAATGTACAGATTTATTAAATAACACAGGATACTCAGGTGGTTTTGCACCTGTTTCTTTTGCATGTTCAGTATAGTTTAAACCAACAGCAAAAAAATTTCCTGGTTTTGCTAAGCACGCACCTATTCTTTCATTTTTATCTACTTCTTCTAAATTTTCTAAAATAATATTTTTTAAATTCTCAAGTGTTTCAAAATTTATATTGTCAGGATTTAAATCATTTATATGAGATGAAAGATTTCTATATTTTCCATGTTTATCTATGGCTACTGGAATTTCTTGTCCCTTTTTTCCTATTCTTAATAGTTTCATTTTTTATTAATTTTTTCGATTTCATTATAAAGAGAGCTATGGTCAGTATTTCCAAGTCCATCATCTACTAAATTTTTATACATTTCTTTAATTAAATTTGAAATAGGCAAATGTAAATCAGCTGCTTTTCCTGTATTTATGATATTTGTCATGTCCTTTAGCTGGGTAGTCGTTTTTCCTTTTGGTGAAAAATCTTTCTTAATCATTCTTTTTCCATGTGTTTGTAATATTTTACTATCAGCCCACCCCCCAGATAAAGCTTCAATCATTTTATTAGGGTTGGTTCCAGATTTTTCACATAGAGTAACTGCTTCGGCAACGGCTCCTATAGTTACACCCACTATAATTTGATTGGCTAATTTTGATATTTGTCCAGATGACACTGGACCTACTAATGTTGGGTTTCCTAATATTTTAAGTAGATCAAAACATTCATTAAATATTTTTTCTTCTCCACCTACCATTATAGCAAGTGATGCATCCTCAGCACCTAATGTACCCCCTGAAACTGGAGCATCTAAATAGTTTATCTTTTTTTCTTTTAACAATTTTGCACACTTTTTTGATAATGCAGGGTTAATAGAGCTCATATCTATTACAGTGGCATTAGGTTTAATATTTTTTATGAACTCATCACTACCTATTACTTTCTCAACTGCAACATCATCTGTAAGCATTGTAATAATTACATCTGAACTGGCAACAGCATCTTTAATAGATGTAGAAAGATCTGCACCAAACTCTTTTAATCTTTCAGCTTTATCTTGAGATCTATTGAACGCTTTTAATCTATAACCAGATTTAAGTAAATTTTTTGCCATGGGAAAACCCATTAAGCCAATTCCTATAAACCCAATTTGCATAAGTGTTAGCCCTTAATACCCATGTGAGTATATTTGACATTAAGATAATCTTTGATAGCCATTGATCCACCTTCTCTACCATATCCACTCTGTTTAATTCCACCAAATGGTGCTTCAGCAATTGCAACCGCTCCAGTATTAACTGCTACAGATCCTGTTTCTAATTTTTCTGATGCAAGATGGGCTGTTTCCATTGAATTAGTACAAACATAACTGCATAAACCAAGGTCATGATCATTTGCTCTTTCAATTACTTCATCAAAAGATTTAAAAGACAATATTGGAACCAATGGTCCAAAAGGTTCTTGTTTCATGATTGTAAAGTCATCTTTCACATCATCAAAAACTGTTGGCTCATAATAAAAACCTTTGTTGAAGCCTGCTGGTCTTTTTCCACCCAATAAAACTTTAGCTCCTTCTTGTTTAGTTTTTTCAACCAACTCCTCAATTTCTTCCAATCTTTTTTGAGTTGTTAATGGACCTAATTGGGTGTCTGGATCCATACCGTTTCCAATTTTTAGCTTTTTAGTTTTTTCTATAAATAGGTTTGTAAATTCTTCTTTTTTAGATTCATGAATATAAAATCTATTAGGAGAGATGCATACTTGTCCATTATTTCTAAATTTTGCAGCAATAGCCATATCAGCTGCTTTTTTAATATCAGCGTCATCAAATACTATAAAAGGAGAGTGACCACTTAATTCCATTGTTACTCTTTGAACTTTATCTGCAGCTTGTTTTAAAATTAATTTTCCAACCCTTACAGAGCCAGTAATTGAAATTTTTTTAATTATATCTGATTGAATTAATTGAGAAGCTATACTTGGAGGATCACCTGATAAAAGATTGACTGCTCCAGGAGGAACGCCACATTCTCTACAAATATCAACTAATTCCATCACTACACCAGGTGTGATTGTATCTGGCTTAATAATCACTGAGCAACCAGCAGCAAGTGCTGTTGATATTTTTCTAGCAGCTAAGATAAGTGGAAAATTCCAAGGGGATAACGCAGCAACAACTCCAACTGGCTGGTAATAAACATGTACTCTTGTGTCTTCAAATCTGCTTTCTATAGTTTGACCAAAAATTCTTTTTGTTTCTTCAGCATTCCATTCAAAAATATCAGCCGCTCCATTTGTTTCACCAATACCTTCTGGTAAGGGCTTTCCATTTTCTAAAGTCATCCATTTAGCTAGGACATCTTTTTTTTCTCGTAGCTTATCTGCTATACGTCTTAGAATATAAGATCTTTCCCACGGTGTTATGTTTTTCCAAACCTTTAATCCTTTTTCTGAAGATTGTAATGCCCTGTCAACATCTGCAGGTGTAGCTTTCGATGCATGACCTAAAACTTCTTCTGTTGCAGGATTGATAACTTCATAAGTTTCCTTGTTAGAAGAAGGCGACCAATTGCCATCGATAAATTGTCCAAATTTTTCGTACATAATTTGCTAAACCTTGAGTTGATTTTAAAAAATAATTGTTCAAATCTTTAACAAATATGATTAACTCTTACAAATTAATAAAGGAGAAACTTATGAAAAAATATATTGTAATGGGTAATTATACAGCAAAGGCCTTCCAAGGTTTTATGAAAGACCCTAAGCAAGATAGATCAACTGCTGTAAAAGCATTAACTGAAGCAGTAGGTGGAACTTTTGAATCTTTTTATATTACGAGAGGTCCTTATGATTTCGTTGCAGTCACTTCAGGAGACATGCCTTATGAAAATTTTGCTGGTATAAAATTAGCTGTGGAAGCTAGTGGAACAGTAGAAAATATGATTATTCTTGAAGAGATGGATATGAACAAAGCAGCTGAGCTTGCCGCTAAAGCTACGGCTGGCTACAAACCTGCTGGTTAATTATTATATTAACTTCCAGTTAAAAAGCTGGAAGTTAGCTAGTTTCAAATAAAGTTGGAAACATTTTACCAGATAAGTCGTCACCATTTTTATAACCATTATCTTCCATAATAGCTCTTTCTTCTCTAGCCCAATCTCCTCTATAAATAATCTTAGAATTTTCTTTTGCCATTCTTAATGTGTATCTATGAACATCTTTTTTAGGTGTAACAGTATTTAATCCTCCATGTAATGTTCTAATATCAAAATAAATACAGTCACCAACTTCCAGATCCCATTGTAAAAATTCATAATCATTTTTATTTTCTAATATGCTGGGAGTTAATTCATATTTTTTTCCATTAACAACTCCGACCTTACCATCAACTTCATGGCCATCATTAAATCTTGTTCTTAAAAATAGCTTATCCCATAAATGAGATCCTTTAACCCAAGCGATACCATCTTCTTTTTTAACTGATTCAAGTGGTATCCATAATACACACATAGATCCTTCAAAATCGAAATATGATATATCATGATGAAAAGGTGGTGATGACTTCGACCCCTCTTCTCTAAAGAACCAATTATCCATCACTAAATTAATTTTTTGGGCTTCTAGAAGTTCTGCTGCAATTTTGGCTGTTGGTGAATTAAATGCAAAATCTTTAAATTCTTCATGTAAATTCCATGTCCAAAAATCCTCGTAATATCCAGGTAGATTTTGATCTTTCGTGTGGTTTACAAATCTTGGACTAGGACTTTCTTTGCCTTTTTTAATTCCTTTTTTTAACTTTTCAATCCATGCGTTATCAAATTTGCCTTTAATTAGGAGAGCACCATCTTTTTTAAATAGATCTACTTCTGCTTTGGTAATAATTTTGCTCATATATTATTATTATAATATAATATAATAAAAATAAGATGAAAACATTAAGTGATACTTTTGGAAGAAAATTCCCCTACATAAGATTATCAATTACAGATGTATGTAATTACAGTTGTACCTATTGTTTGCCACAAGGATATAAAAAGACACCTGGAGACACGAGAAGTTTTATGTCTGCTCAAGAAATATCCAGATTAACAAAAGCATTGTCTGAATTGGGTGTTTGTAAAATTAGATTAACTGGTGGAGAACCAACGGTTAGAAAAGATTTTTTTGATATCCTTAAGGATATGAAGCAAAATTCCAATATTCCCAAAGTAACAATGACGACTAACGGTTATCGTTTGGACAAAATTGCAGAGCAATTATGTGAAGCTGGTTTAGATGGAATAAATATTAGTATAGACAGTTTAAATAGAGAAACTTTTAAAAAACTAACAGGTCATGATAGGCTTGATGAAATTTTAGAAGGCATAAAGACTTTACAAAAATTAAATTTCAAAAATATAAAAATTAATGCCGTTTTACTTAGGGGTATTAATGATACCCATGATGAGTTTAAAAAATTTGGAAATTTCATAAAAGATAACAATATTGATTTTAGATTTATAGAATTAATGCAAACTGGAGATAATTTAGAGTATTTTAAAAAAAATCATGTTTCCTCTAAAATATTCAAAGATTTTTTAGAAAAAAATAATTGGATCCCTCAAACTTATGGGAAAGATGCAGGCCCTTCATTAAATTTTATACATCCAGAGTTTAAGGGGAAATTTGGATTAATTGCTCCTTACACTAAAGATTTTTGTCAAACATGTAACAGATTAAGAGTTACCTCTAGAGGTGATTTAAGATTATGTTTGTTTGGTAATACTGGAATTAGCATTAGACATTTATTGCAAGACGATGTTCAAAAAGATGAACTTGTGGATCTCATCATAAAACAATTGCACCTTAAAAAAGAGTCACATTATTTAGAGCTTGGAGATACAGGAATTACTCCAAATTTATCAAGTACTGGAGGATAAATGGAAAACTTAAAAGTGATAAATGAAGAAAAATTAAAAGATTGGGCTAAGGAAATTTTTAAAAAAAACTCATTTAACATGATTGATGTTTCTTCAAAAAAAGAAACATTTAGAAGAGCATTGGCTTCTGGTAAAATTTATGTAGGAAAAGAAGTTTTTGAACTAATTAAAAACAAAGAAATGCCCAAAGGTGATCCGATAACTCTAGCTGAAGTATCAGCGATTTTAGGTGTTAAAAAAACTAGTGAATTAATTCCGTTATGCCACCCACTTCCAATAGATCATACTGCAACTAAAATTATTATGCATGAAGAAGATACTTCATTAGAGGTTTTTTGTGTTGTGTCTGCTGTTGCAAAAACTGGTGTGGAAATGGAAGCTATTATGGGTGTTAATACTGCACTAATAACTATTTATGATCTAAGTAAAATTGTAAATCCTCATCTTAAAATTGATAATGTTAAATTACTAATTAAAGAAGGTGGAAAAAGTGGATTATGGACTAATCCTGATGGCTTACCAGAATTTTTAAAAGATATTTTTTAAACATGAAAATTAAGCTTGAACTATTTGGTGCAAGTAGAGATTTTAGTAATAAAGAATTCTTAGAATTTAACATAAAACAAAAGATGGAAATTAAAGATTTTAGGAAAGAAGTAATTAATTATTTAGATAAAAACTTTAAGGGTAATGAAAATTTTATTAAAATTGTAAAAAACTCTGTTTTTTGCTCAGAAGATAACAATATTGTTAGTGATGACTTTAAAATTATAAAAGATCAAAAAATTGGAATAATACCTCCAATTGGTGGTGGTTGATGCTACATACAAAAATTATAGACATTGAAAAAGATAAAATAAAAACTTCTGTAGCAGAGACATTTATAAAATCTTCCTCATATGGTGCATCCATTATTTTTAATGGCACAGTTAGAAATATTAATGAAAATAAAGAAGTTGTTGGAATAACTTATGATAGTCATGACGAATTAGTATTAAAAAGCTTTGATGAAATTTATAAAGAAACTACTGAAAAATTAAAAATTACGGATAAAGCAGTATTTATAGAGCATGTTAAAGGTTATGTGGGACTTGGTGAAACTAGTATTATTATCGCAGTTGCATGTAAACATAGAGATGAAGCTTATATATTATCTAGATATATTATTGAAGAAATTAAAAAAAGATCTCCTATATGGAAAAAAGAACATTATAAAAATGAACAAAGTGAGTGGCTAAAAGGTAATTCTATTAAAAATGAAAAAATATAAAAATTCAGAAATTACACCTGAGCAAATATATAATAAAAGAAGAAAGTTTATTAAATCTATTGGTTTGGGTGTGGGTTCATTATCCTTAAGTAGTATACCGTTTTTAAACAATGCTTATTCACAAAATAAAGCTGAGCTAACTTCATATAAGGATATCACGACTTATAACAACTATTATGAGTTTGGAACTGGAAAAGGTGACCCTTTCAAAAATTCACAAGAATTTGTTACTAAACCGTGGAGTGTCACTATTGAAGGTGAGGTAGATAATCCAATAACACTTTCAGCTGAAGAAATAATTTCTTTATTTCCTTCTGAAGAAAGAGTTTACAAACTTAGATGTGTTGAAGGGTGGTCTATGGTAATTCCTTGGATGGGATTTTCTTTAAGTAAATTACTTGATAAAGTGTCTATTAAAAATAGTGCAAAATTTGTTGAATTTGAAAGTATTTACGACCCTCTGCAAATGAAAGGTCAAAAGTATCCAGTATTAAACTGGCCCTATAGAGAAGGATTAAGAATTGATGAAGCTATGCATCCTATAACAACAGTTGTTACTGGTCTTTATGGAAAACCTTTACCTAACCAAAATGGAGCTCCATTAAGAATTTTTGTTCCTTGGAAGTATGGTTTTAAAAGTGCAAAAGCAATTGTTAAAATAAAATTAGTTGAAAATATGCCTACATCATCTTGGATGAGATCGTCCCCAAGAGAATATGGGTTTTACTCAAATGTTAATCCTAACGTTTCACATCCTAGATGGTCACAAGCAACAGAACGTGTCATAGGTGAGGGCATTTTGTCTCCCAGAATTGAAACAGAAATGTTTAATGGGTATGGTGATGAAGTTGCAAATTTATACTCAGGTATGGATTTAAAGAAAAACTTTTAAATACATAAATTTTTTTTATAAAATATGCAGAAATATATAAAAATACCAATTTTCTTTATATCTTTACTGCCAATATTAATTATTTTTTATCAAATTATCTTTAATCAGTTAGGTCCTGAACCTGTAAAAGAAATTACACATGTAACTGGTAATTGGACGCTTCGTTTTATTATAATAACTCTTGCGATGACTCCTTTACAAAAATTTACTAAATTAAATTTTTGGATTAGCTATAGGAGAATGTTTGGCTTGTTTGTCTTTTTTTATGCCTCAGCACATATGATGACTTATGTAGGAATAGATTATCGTTTTGACTGGTCTAGTATTAGTGATGATATTGTTAAAAAAAAATTTATATTTGCTGGATTTTTAGCTTGGCTTTTATTGGTGCCACTTGCTCTTACTTCATCTAAGCGAATGATAAGGTTGTTAAGAGATAAGTGGAAAAAACTACACAAACTTATTTATATAATTTCTTTATTGGGAATTATTCACTACTTGTGGTTAGTTAAAGTAGTTACAGTTGAACCCTTAATCTATCTTATTATTATTGTAATTTTACTTACGCTAAGAGTTAAAATGAAATTTAATTAATTAATTGATTTTTTGTCAGGAACACAAATCTCTGATCTTGTTAAAAATCTTCTTCCAGTTCCATTATCAAGTGAAAACATTCCACCCATGCCTTTAATACAATCAATAATCAAATCTGTATTTTTCCATGCTTCATGTTGGGTTTCGCTTATATAAAAAGGAATACCTCCAATTTTACCAATCAAAACATCATCATCACTTATAAGGAATTCCTTAACTGGATAACACATTGGGGCACTGCCATCACAACATCCACCAGATTGATGAAAAAGTAATTCTTTACCATGATCTTTCTTTAGATCTTCAATTAATTCTAACGCTAATGGTGTTGCTGAAACTTTCATAGTTATATGGCCTGAAGATTAATACAGGCCACTATAATATATCTGTTAAAAGAAACCTAATTTTTTCTCACTGTACGACACGTGTAAGTTTTTCACCTGTCTATAATGATCAAGCATCATTTTATGTGTTTCTCTACCAATTCCAGATTGTTTATAACCTCCAAAAGCAGCATGAGCTGGATAAGCATGGTAACAGTTAGTCCAAACTCTTCCTGCTTGGATCCCTCTTCCCATTCTATAAGCAATATTTCCATTTCTAGTCCAAACACCTGCTCCTAAACCATAAAGAGTATCATTTGCAATTTCTAATGCATGCGCTTCATCTTTAAATTTAGTAACAGAAACCACTGGACCAAAAATTTCTTCTTGGAAAACTCTCATAGAGTTATCACCTTCAAAAATAGTAGGTTGGATATAATTACCTTTTTCCAAACCACTGTTTAAGTTAGCAACTTCGCCTCCACATAGAACTTTAGCACCCTCTTTCTTACCTAAATCTAAGTAAGATTTTATTTTCTCCATTTGCTCTAATGATACTTGAGCACCAATCATGGTTTCCATTTTTAAAGGGTTATCTTGTGTTACAGCTTTTGTTCTAGCGATAGCTCTTTCCATAAATTTATCATAGATAGATTCTTGAATCAAAGCTCTACTAGGACAAGTGCAAACTTCTCCCTGATTAAGTGCAAACATTGTAAAACCCTCAAGACATTTATCAAAGAATTCATCATCTTGATCCATGACGTCTTCAAAGAAAACATTTGGAGATTTTCCACCTAATTCTAAAGTTATTGGAATTAAGTTTTGAGCAGCATACTGCATAATTAAACGCCCAGTTGTTGTCTCACCTGTAAAAGCAATCTTTCTGATTCTTTTAGATGAAGCTAATGGCTTACCTGCTTCAAGACCAAAACCACTTACAACATTAAGAACTCCTGGAGGTAATAGATCTCCAATTAATTCCATCAAAAGTAAGATAGATGCTGGTGTTTGTTCAGCTGGTTTTAAAACTACACAGTTTCCTGCAGCAAGTGCTGGTGCAAGTTTCCATGTTGCCATTAATAACGGGAAGTTCCAAGGTATAATTTGTGCAACTACACCAAGTGGCTCAGGGATATGATAAGAATACTCACTGTTACTTATCTCTGAAACAGAACCTTCTTCTGCTCTTATTGCCCCAGCAAAATATCTCCAATGGTCAACAACTAATGGTAAATCAGCTGCCATACATTCTCTGATTGGCTTTCCATTATCTAGACATTCAGCAGTAGCTAAAAGCTCAAGGTTTTTTTCAATAACATCAGCTATTTTAAGTAGAATGTTAGATCTTTCAGTTATTGATGTAATCCCCCAAGTAGGAAAAGCAGCATGAGCAGCATCCAAAGCAGCCTCAACATCTTTTGAATCTGATCTTGGAACAGAACATATAACCTCATTATTGATTGGACTTACGTTGTCAAAATATTTTCCCGATTTTGGTTCAACAAATTTTCCTCCTATAAAATTCCCATATTTTTCTTTAAATGGAAATTTAACTTTTAAGTGAGACGTATCTAGTAACGGAGATCGTCCACCTTTTACTGTTTCTGTGCTCATTTTTATCCTCTTTCTCTTATTGTTATTCTTTAGCTTATTTTTTTTTGATGGCTTACGTAACTTCTTTTTGGTCACACCCTTTTTTTTTTTAACTTTTTTAATATTTTTAGGTGATCGTTTGACCAAATTTTTCTTAATTTTTTTTTTGGCTTTACGTTTAGACTTTTTGGCTGTTTTTTTCTTTTTAGTAGCCATCCAATATTTAAACAAATTTTAATATTAAGATCTATGCATTATATTATTAAATTTCTACTTAAGATTGAATAAAACCCTATATCTTGTGCTTAATTGAAATGTGTCTAATAATTTAACTATGAATGAAAATACAAAAAAAGAATTACAGTCTTCTACTTTTGAGAGATTACTTAAACATTTAGACGAGCGAAAAGATGTTCAAAATATAGATATCATGAACCTTGCTGGTTTTTGCAGAAACTGTTTATCAAAATGGTATCGAGAAGAAGCAGAGAAAAAAGGTATTGAAATTTCAGACCTTGATGCACGCGAACATGTGTATGGTATGCCTTATCCTGAGTGGAAAGAAAAATATCAAAAATAATTATTTTTCTTTAAGTCTTGGAAACAACTCTACAAAATTACAAGGTTTATGATTTATATCTAACTGATGTTTTAAAATTCCATCCCAAGCATCCGTGACCCCACCTGAGGACCCTGGTAAAGCAAACACATACTTACCATTAGCCAACACAGCACAAGCTCTAGATTGAATGGCAGATGTACCAACTGTTTTTAAACTAATTGTTCTAAAAACTTCTCCAAAACCTGGTATATGTTTATCAGCAATCTCGTTCACTGCCTCTGGTGTAATATCTCGACCCGTAAGTCCAGTGCCACCAGTTGTAATTAAAACGTCTATTTCAGGTTGATTAATCCAATCTTTAAGGATTTTAATAATGTCTTCTTTGTTATCTTTACAAATTTTTCTATCAACTAATTTATGTTTAGCCTCCTCTATTTTTTTTACTAAGATCGCACCTGACTTATCATTCTCAAAAGTTCTGGTGTCGGTAACAGTTAAAAGTGCTATATTTACAATCATAAACTTAAAATAATTATTATGATTATATTATCATTTTTATTTCTTCTAGCAGCAACTTTATACTCAAGTGTTGGATTTGGTGGTGGGTCTACCTATTTAGCTCTTCTATTAATTTGGGATGTTCCTTACTTGATCTTTCCTGTAATTGCCCTCTTCTGTAATATTATTGTCGTTTCAGGAAATTGTATTAACTACATTAAAGCTGGAAACATCAATTTGAAGATACTTACTCCATACTTGATTTCATCTGTTCCACTTGCATTTATAGGTGGATCTTTATCAATAGATAAAGAAGTTTTTGAAATTTTACTTTTTGCTGTCTTGACACTAGCAGGATCTCTACTTCTAATGAAATTTCAATCTTTTGATCAAAAAATTGAAGTTTATAAAAAGATACCAAAGATGTTATCATTGTTTATCGGTGCTTCTATTGGATTTGTGTCTGGTATAGTTGGAATTGGTGGTGGAATTTTCTTAAGTCCCATATTGTTATTGATTAGAGTAGATAAAGCAAAAAACATTGCAACAGCAGCATCATTATTCATACTAATTAATTCTTTATCAGGACTTGCTGGTCAATTTACAAAGTCATCAACAATAAATGGAATTTATGATTATTGGCCATTATTTCTATTCGTTTTGTTAGGTGGTCAATTAGGAAACTATTTAAATCTTAAAATTTTTCCTACAAGAATATTGGCTCTGGTAACATCGGCACTTGTCATATTTGTCGCTATTCGAATGGGAATGAAGTTGTTTGCATAACAGAAGTATTAAATTATTATAGATAAAATATGAAAACATTTAGAGCTTTTGGACCAACTATAGGAAAAACAAAGTTATCCAAAAAAATTATCACTATATTAAATAATCACGTTGATAAATCTCAATTATCTAAAAAAAATGATTATAGCTCTAAACTTACAAGTCAAATTAAGAATGAAATCAAGATACCTAAAATAATAGTTAATAAAAATTTATCTAAAGAGTTAATAAAAAATATCAAAATTTATCTCGATAAGTCTGAAGTAAAAAAAATTAAAGAAATTAAAATAATTAACCTATGGGTAGTTAGACAAATAAAAAATGAATATAACCCAATTCATTATCATGAAGGACAATTGTCAGGAGTTGGCTATCTTAAAATCCCAAAAGATATGAATCAAAATAAATTTGTTAAAAATAAAAAGATTAAAACTAATGGAACTATTGATTTTATTAATGGTCAAAAAAATTTTTTAAGTAAAAGCATCTATAATTTAAATCCTAAATTAGGGGATCTATTGATTTTTCCAAATTATTTGATGCATACTGCATATCCATTTAATGTTGATGGTGAGAGAAGATCCTTCTCATTTAATGCTAAAATATTATTCAACAAGTGATTTACTAATCAGGCTATTAGATATATAAATAGTTAACCGATTTGATCCATATTGCAGGTACTAACTGCTAAAAAGGAAATCATTATATAATTGGTAAAGGTAGTTGGACTGTATTGTGCACCTGGCATAAAGCCAAAGCACTAAAAAAGTAAGGAATAAAAATGGATATTAATTTTTTTAAAACAACACGAATTTTAGATGGTGGTATGGGGCAAGAATTATTGGCTCGTGGTATGAAATCAAATGGTACATTGTGGAGTGCGAACGCATTGCTAAAAGAAGAATACCATCAACTTTTATTAGATACTCATCTAGATTTTATAAAAGCAGGTGCTGAAGTTATTGTTACGGCTACCTTCACTACTAGACGAGTGAGATTACGTGATAATAAAATTGAAGATAAGTTTGAATACTTAAATACAAAAGCAGGTGAGATAGCTCAAAAAGCTAAAGAACAATATCCTAATGTTTTAATAGCAGGTGGTCTTCCTCCTCAATATTTAACATACGAAGAAGATACAAGAGCAGATGATGAAATTAAGCAAAATTTTTATGATCAAGCAAAACTATTAGATCCTTATATTGATTTTTTTTACCTAGATGTTTTATCTAGCGTAAATGAGTTCAGATTAGCAATTGAAGCAATTGAAGAATTTAATAAGCCTTACTTAATAGGTGCTCATATCTCTGAAGGAATAAATCTTCCCAGTGGTGAGAAAATATCGGATATTATTAACAATATTAACCACAAAAATTTACTAGGATTAATTTTATCCTGTGTTTCTCCTGAAAACTTTTCTGAAAATTTAGAAGAAGTAAAAAATTTAGGTGTTCCTTTTGGATTTAAGCTTAATGCTTTTGTAACAACTAATCCTAAAGATGGTTACACGAACAATTACAATGTCAGTAAAACTGGCAATCCAAATGAATTTTTGGGTCAAAGAAAAGACCTAACCCCTGAATTGATGGCAAATTTTGTTAAAAAATTTAAAAATACAGGTGCAACTATTTTAGGTGGATGTTGTGAAACAAGACCTTCTCATATTAAGGAAATGTCTAAATTTAAATAGGCTAATCGTTATCAGTTAACCCGGCACCTGCTCCACCTTGTTTTAGGCTTTCGTTTTCTTCAACAAAAGTTTCTTCTGAAAGCTTATAGAGTTCATTCCATTCTTTTTCTTCAAACGAGTCTCTATTTTCTAAAACTTTTAAGTAAATATTTTCAGCAGACACGATAATTTCGTTTTTAGCGTAATTAGAATAAATATTATTATTAAAGTTTAATAAAAATTCCCTATCATCCATTTTTAAGAATATTCGTTTACCAATCACCTCTGCAGCCCTACTTACAAATGGCAAGAAAAGTAATGGATATGAGATTTTTTTAAACGTTATCTCATTTAAAGTTTCTAAGGTTTTAATCTGATCTAGAAAATTTACCCCTGCAATTATTGGACAATATTCATTTTTATTAGCCTCATTGTCTTTTTTTATGATGCTGATATTCTCTAATCTTAATTCTTTTTTTTTCTTAAAAAAACTATTTAAGTTTTTGATTCCAGGTAGGCTAAAAATCTCAAGTAGCCTTATATTTTTTCCAATCTCTTCTGCAATACCCCAAGAATATCCAGCAGCCTTGCTCGATCTTTTAGAAACTGTATCTATTTCACTTAATGATCTCATGTTGATTAATTATAAACCCAATATTCATCATAGTTTTTTAATTGTTCTGGTAACGGTGCTCCTTGAAACATGCATATTCTTAACCATTTATCAGAACGTGGATCAAATTTTAATGCTCCAAAAAATGATAGCTTTAATCTCAGCATATCAATAGGCATTATTTTTTGGCCAATGGTATTATCTTGTATTTCAGAATAAGGAAATTTCTCTACTATAAATGCTCTTCTAACAACGTGTCTTAATTCATTATTAGTTGATAAAAATTTAGCAATGGTCCAGCTATTTTTAGTAACTGATAACAATTCATAAAGTTTTTTAATGTCTCTTGCTATTGCTAGAGGTTGTTCTAACTCAGCACCCACTTCATCAAATCTATTCGCTAGTCTTGGTTCTTCTTTGTTTTTTGAAATAAACCAAAAATTTAAATTATTTTCATCTTTAGTAAAATCTATCGTTAAAATATCTGGATATTTTTTTTCTAAAATCAGCTTTAAGTCTTCTACCGTTCTTTCAGTTGGAATATTAAAATATTTTTCTTCTTCAGAGCTCATTTCTTTAATTAACAGAGACGTAATATCATCATAAGGCTCCATCATCATTGAGACAACATATTCAATACATTCTTCACAATATTCTTTTTCTAAATGCAAATATAATTCATTAAAAGCATACTCTTGCTCAAAACTAAAATTGTTATCTAAGTAGAAAATAAATTCATTAAGATCTTTTAATAAGGATTTAATTTTATTTATTTGATATTCACTTTCTGTATTCCAAGAAGTAATATTTTTTATGGATTTTTTTAAACATTCTAAAAATACGTTTTTATCTTTATCTGATATTGTTTTTATCTCTCTTATCTTTTTTAAAGAAATCTCTCTTGCAGAAATCCAATTATTTAAAAGAGTTGGATGGTTAACAATAAATGGTGCCATTCCTAGACCCGTAGAATTTCCTATTCCTAAACTTTTACAAATATTTATATCAAGATTTACAGCTTTTTTTGGGTTCTTGCTTTTTGCAACGTGATTGACTTGATCAAAAGTAAATTGCCTAACCAAATAAACCAACATCATTTCCAATCTAAAAGGGCCATATATTTCCTCTCTATCTTTAATTCTAAACCTATCAGCTAAGCCAAATTTGCCTGACCCATAAACAGCTGTGGTTCTGTATAGATAACCAACACTGGTTATTAAGTCATTATCGGGCTGCTTACCTTCGCTTAAACATTCAACCACATGGTTGAAAACTCTAACTGATTTATTGGCTCTGGAAAGCGTTAGTTCTTTATAAGAAAGTCTGCCAAATTCTTGTTTTGGTACTTCGTTTTTTAATCTTTCAATATCTTGTTTTAATGGAACGCCATCAAAAAGTGTAAAGGCTGCATCCCATTTAGTAGCTATAACTCTATCTGATCTTTCATTTTCATCCAATTCGTTTGCAAAACAAATTAATGAATAAACTCTATTTTTTTTCTTAAATGAATAAACTGCTGTGCCATATCCACGTTCATTCAATTCAAATAAATCTCTTTTGTAATCCCAATCTTTAAACTCTTTTAAAAAACTTCTTAAAAAAGAAAGTTTGGATTGATGAAAAGAGCCAAGTCTTGAAAGTTTCATTACTATATTGGGATCTCTTAAAGGAACGTTCATCAATTCATTGCTTTGTAAAAATTGTACCAGTTGTTTCCAAGAATTCCATTAACTTCACTTTCTGAAAACCCAACTTTTTTTAGACCTACTTCTAAATTATTAAATCCTCTTGCATCTAAAAACCAATCTGGTTGTTTAGGAAAACCAGGTTTATTTTTTGACCCTTCTCCAAAATTTTTACTTTTAGTCCATGTTCCATTACGCATCCACTCTACAATTGTGTCTGGTTGGTTTAAACAAAGATCAGATCCTATGCCTATTTTTTCAGCTCCCATAATTTCAGCTGTTTTATAGGTCATTTCACAAAAACTTTCTAAAGAACAATCTGTTCCATCTTTTAAATGATGAGGGTATAAAGACAAACCCAACATTCCCTTGTTGTCAGATAAAATTTTTAACAGTTCGTTAGATTTATTTCTTTTAGCTGGATGCCAAAATGAAGGGTTAGCGTGCGTGATTGCAATTGGTTTATCACTTATCTCGATTGCTTCAATTGTGCTTTTTTCTGCTGAATGTGACATGTCTATTACAAAGCCAAGTCTATTCATTTGTTTAATAACTTCTCTTCCAAAATTAGTAATTCCACTATCTACATTTTCATAGCATCCCGTAGCTAGTAATGACTGGTTGTTGTAAGTGAGCTGCATAAATCTACACCCTAAGTCGTAAACCTTTTCGACCAAACCTATGTCATCTTCAATAGGTGAGCAATTTTGAAAACCAAAAAAAACTGCAGTTTTATTTTCAGATTTAGCTTTTTCAATATCTTTAAAACTTTTGCCATGAAAAATTAAGTCAGAATTTTTTGAAAAGTGGTTTTTCCAATTTTTTAATACAGTTTTTAGCTCTTCAAAATTTTCATGGTAAACAATGGTTACGTGGATTGCATCCAGTCCTGCTTGTTTATTGATCTGAAAAATTTCTCTAGACCAGTTACAATATTGTAAATTATCAATTTTAAAATTCATTGTGATCTTTTTTGTTTTAAAGAATATCAATAAGATAGATAAATTCTATTAATTTTATTGAAATTTTGGGCTTAATTTGAAATAACAATTTACGTTAGTATAGAATTACAATAAATGACTAAAAATAAATTAAAAAAAGTGTCAATTATTATGGGTAGTCAATCTGACTACAAAACTATGATATTTTGTCAAAATACTCTTAAAAAATTAAATATAAAATTTGAAACAAAGATTATATCAGCTCATAGAACTCCTGATAGGATGTATAAATTTGCTATTGATGCAGAAAAAAATGGTATTTCAGTAATTATTGCTGGTGCTGGTGGGTCTGCACATTTACCAGGAATGATTTCAGCTCTTACATCTCTACCAGTATTAGGAGTTCCAATTGAGAGTAAAAAACTACAAGGCCTTGATAGTCTGTTATCTATCGCACAAATGCCAAAAGGAGTACCAGTTGGAACGTTAGCAATTGGAGAGGATGGTGCAATTAACGCTGCTTTATTAGCTGCATCTATTATCGGTCTTAGTGATTTAACTGTAAAAAAAAAATTGAACCAGTTTCGTTTAAGTCAAAGCAAATCTGTTAAAAAAAAACCAAAATAGTTTTAAAATATGTCTAAACCAATTCTTGGAATTATAGGTGGGGGTCAACTAGGTAGTATGCTTGCTATTGCTGCAAATAAGCTAGAGATTAAAACGGTTGTTTTTTCTGATGATGTTGATGCTCCTGCGCAAAATTTTTCTAATGACTTTGTGCACAGTGAATATAGTGATCAAAATAAAATTAAAGAGTTTTTAAATAAAGTTGATATTATTACTTATGAGTTTGAAAATATTCCGTATGAAACATTGCATGAAATTAATAAGGTAAAACCTGTTTTACCAAAACCTTCTGTAAATAGAATAATTCAACATAGAATAGCAGAAAAAGATTTTATCAACAATTTGAATATAAGAACAACACGATATGTCTCTATTGAAAAAAGATCTGAAATAGATTCGGTACAGGATTTACTACCTGGTTTACTTAAAACTGTTACTTTAGGATATGACGGTAAAGGGCAATACCCTATTAATAGTTTACAAAACCTAGATTCAATTGATGTTGATTATTCCAAAGGTTATATCTTGGAAAAATTGGTTAAACTAAAAAAAGAAATATCAATAATTATTACACGCTTTAGTGATCAGAAATATGAAATATATGAACCAATTGAAAATATTCATGAAGATCAAATTTTAAAACATTCCAAAATCCCAGCTGAAATTAGCAATAAAATATTAGAACAATCAAAACTATGGGCAACTCAAATTTCAGAAGAATTAAAATATGTTGGAACTTTATGTGTTGAATTTTTTATTGATAGGAATGACAATCTTTTTGTTAATGAAATTGCACCAAGAGTTCATAACTCAGGACATTTAACAATTAACGCATATAATGTTAGTCAATTTGAAAATCATGTAAGAGCTGTTTGTAAATTGGAACAAATTCCACTAAAAAAAATATTCAATGCAACTATGACAAATATAATTGGTGAACAAATAATTAATTTTAGAAATAAAAAACATAATGACAATGAATATTTTTTTGATTATCTTAAAAAAGAAATTAAACAAAAACGAAAAATGGGACATCTAACAACCATTCTTAAGTAAAATATTACCTAAATGTTAAAATCAATGGAAGGAAACTTTGATAATCCAGAAGTTCATGAGCTTCTTATTAAGCATTTCATTGAGTTAAGATCTGTATCACCTGAGGGTAGTGCTCACGTACTTGATATAAGTGGATTAAAAGACCCATCTATCAAATTTTGGAGCCTATGGGAAGAAAATGACTTAATGGGTAGTGGCGCGTTAAAATTTCTAGATGAGGAACATGGTGAATTCAAATCAATAAGGGTTAGTGACAGCTTTAGAGGTAAGGGAAATGGCACAAAAGTCATTAACCATTTAATTAATGAAGCAAAAAAACTTAATATTAAAAGATTAAGTTTAGAAACTGGTGCTGGTAACTTTTTTTTAAGTGCTAGAAAATTATTTAATAAATGTGGTTTTAAGCCCTGTGAGCCCTTCTCTCACTACAAAAAAGATATTAACTCTATTTATATGAGCATGCCAATTAGCAACAAATAATCATTTAATTATCTAATCTTTTAAATTTAGTTGACAAAACCTCAATAAATCTAAACAAAGCCTAAATTACTTAATTATAAGTAATAAAAGTAACATAATAAAAAGTAAGAAGATAAATATGAGTTTACAAGGAAAAGTAAAATGGTTCAATCCAACTAAAGGTTTTGGTTTTATTGAAAGAGAAGATAAAGAAAAAGATGTATTCGTTCACGTTTCAGCTGTAAGAGATGCTGGTATGAACGGTTTAGATGAAGGTCAAGCTTTGACTTTTGATGTTGAAGATGGTCCAAAAGGTCCTTCAGCAGTAAATTTAAAAACTGCATAATATTCACACTTTCTATTGGCTGAGATTTTTTTATTAAATTAATTTTTTAATTAATTAGCTAAATATTTCAGCCAATACCAATTAATTATTTTTAAGAAATTCTTTCACAATAATATTAAACTCGTATGGCCTTTCTAAATGAACATTATGAAAGCAGCCTTTAATTATCTTTAATTCACTATTAGAAATATTATTATTCAAAGTTTCAACTTGATTAAAATAATAGGCTTTATCTTGATCTCCTCAAACTATTAATGTTTAATTTTTAGTATTTTGTAAATTTTTAACTCCATCCCAATTTTTCATAGCAACTAATACTCTGTCAGCAGCTTCTATATGCGTTTGTTTTCCAGCTTCTTCACAAAGATAAAAAAATCTGGCTTTTCTCTTCTTCTATAAACCAAGTTCTAACTATTCTGTGTGCAGTAGTTTTTAATCTATTTATTTTTAATTTTTCTCTAGATTGATCTATTGTTTCAAATCTACCTGGTATATTTCCTCTTGGTCTAGTGCCATAACAAACGAGTTTTATAATTTTATCTCCCACTAATTTTGCTATTTCTTGAACTATTATCCTACTCATAGAATGATCTGATAAATTGAAATTCTTGATCTTTTTTTTCTAAAAAGTCTATTATTACTTTAACCATACATTTAATTAAATCACATGATTTTATTTTATTTCTTTTTCCAAATCCAGGAAGTGCTAGAGAAATAACTCTAAAATCATTCTTAAAGAAATCTACTTGTGGGCCTCACATGTTTAATGAGCTTAAAAAACCCATGAACTAAAACTAAAGGAGTTCCACTGCTTACTTCTTCAGCAAATATATCTTGCATATTTATTATTTATTAATAATCATTAAGTATAATAATTATGATTAAAAGAAAAATAACTAATCCATACAATGTTGAGTTTGTTCCATTTGATAATTATGGAGTGGTTGTACCTGGTATGAGCTGGCATAAAATTAGTTATAGTAAAGAGAATGGTGGACAAGGAACATATGTTTTAAAAATGGAACCAGGTGCAAAAAGTTTACCTCATGAACACACAGGTTTTGAAGAGTTTTTAATTTTAGATGGGGAATTAATTGATCCAGATGGGAAGATTTTTAAAAAAGATGACTTTGTATCTTTTGAGCCTGGGTCAAAACATTCATCACACACAATAAAAGGTTGCTTGGTTTTAGTCTTTATGAGGGGTATTAATCAACCTCTATAGTAAAAATACAAAAACAAATTTTTAACAATATTTAAAGGTATTAATAACTATGATTGGAATTTTAGGTGGTATGGGGACGCAAGCTGGGCTTGATTTTTGCAACAAACTAGCGATGCTTAATAGAGGAAAGATTGATCAAGAATATCCTCTTTTCATTCTCTACAATAAGTCCAATATACCAGGAAGGCCAGAGTCAATTGGTGTTCAAACTAGAAAATTTTCAGACCTTCCAAGAAATGCGCAAAATATTACTAAGTATAATAAAGTTCTAAAAAGTTTGCTGAATGGATGTAGATCGCTAGAAAGAAGTGGTTGTAAGTTTATTGTTGTACCCTGTAATACAGCTCATTATTGGTATGAAGATTTAAAAAAAAAAATAAAAATTCCAATTATAAATATGCCCAAAGAAGTTTTTTTACATACTAAGAAAATTTGTAAAAAAAATTCAAAAATTGGGCTTCTTGCTACAGAAGGGACTTTACAAACAAAGATTTATGAAAAACTTTTTAAGAATGAATATATTTTAATCAAACCACTACAAAATTTACAAATTAAATCTGTTAATAAAACTATTAAACATGTTAAAATGGGAAATATAAAATTAGCAGAAAAATCTATTAAACCAGCAATAAATTATTTAATTAAAAATAATTGTAAAAAAATTATATTAGGTTGTACAGAATTACCTATAGCAATTTTTGCATTTAAATCATTGAAAAATGTAAAAATGTCAAAACTATATTTAGACCCTAATTTAATATTAGCTAATTCATCTATGGCAAAATATAGAAAATAAGTAATGCTTTCTAAAATAAAAAAACCTTATGTTATTTATTTAGCTGAAGTTATTTATAAAAATATAGCTGAAATTAAAAAAAATAATTTAGATATTTCTAATATAGATGCTATTGAAGGCTTTATAGGTACAAAGGTTTATGAGGAAATAAGTAGCGGTAAGTTTCATGATGATTGGTTTCAGTATTTAAAAGATAATAAATTTATTGATAAAGATAGTGGAGAGAAAATACCAGATGAAACTATTAAACTCTTGAATGTACAAAAAGATGCTACAGTAAAACAGCTAATAAAGTATCCTGAGCTATATTATGCTAAAAGCTCCTTTCCACTTGAAATTTCTCAGCGTGCTTTTGATTTTCTATGGAGAATGTGTGAAAGTTACGAACTTTGGTGCAAGGAAACAAATCAATCAGAGCAACTATTATTAAATATTATTGACTAGAAAGCTTTAACTTTTTTCTAGTTTTTTCAACATTTTTTTTAATTAATTTTTCAAATTCTGAATCTTCTTTTTTTGGTGTTAATATTTCTTTTAAATTTTGTGTCGTTGATTTTCCAGTGGTTTGAGTAATTATCTCGTTACTTCCATATGTTAATCCTGCTTGGTAAATACTACCATTAGTAGCTAAAGTGTAGGCTGGTCCCAATAAAGCTGCATTTTGGGCGCAACTACTCAAAAAGAATATAAAAAATAGTCCAGTAATTATTTTTTTAAAAAACATTAGTCCCTAGGATAATCCTACGTATTTATGGTCACAACTCAAGGTCGAATATATCCATTATGAGTATTAATAAGTAAAATTGTAGTAAAATTTACCTTATAACTCAAAAAATGATCAAAATTTATCCATTAATTTTTATTATATTATGGTCCTCAGCTTTTGTTACCACAAAACCAATAATAGATAATAGTGATCCTTTTGCAGCATTAGCCTTTAGATTTTTTTTTGTAGCTTTAGGTTTCTTAATTTTTTCAATATATGCAAAGCAAAAAATTTTAACTAATAATAAAAATTTGATCCAATCTATTTTTAGTGGAGTTCTTTTTCACGGCATTTATTTAGGAGGTGTTTTTTATTCAGTTTCTATTGGAGTACCCACAGGTATTGCTGCATTAATTGTTACCTTGCAGCCAATTTTAACTAATGCTTTAGCAGGAAAAGTTCTAGGTGAAGAGGTTACTTTAAAACAGTGGGTTGGTGTGATTCTTGGCTTTATAGGCGCTGCATTAGTTTTAGGTTTTGATATTGGGTCAAGTCTTCCTGTCGTTGGTGTTATAGCTTCTTTTATTGCTCTTTTAGCTATTACAACTTCTACTTTATGGCAAAAAAAAATAAGTAATAATTTATCTTTGTCTGTGAGTAATATGTATCAAGCTATTGGTGGTTGTTTTTTACATTTGATAATTATTATTACTTTTGTTGATCCATATATTAATTTTACAACAACTTTCTTGGTGGCTATGAGTCATCAAATATTCCTTGTATCTTTTGGAGCATTTACAATCTTAATGTTTTTAATTAAAAATAACTCAGCAAGTAAAACTGTTTCTATATTTTTTTTAATACCACCAACTACAGCTATAATGGCTTGGTTATTTTTAAATGAAAAACTAAATAATATAGATTTGATTGGTTTTGCTGTGGCCACTATTGGTGTTTATATTGCAACTAGAAAGAAATAAATTTTATATACTCTTATATCCAAACTCAAGGGAAGCATCAGTAATAGAATGATAAAAAGACTCTCCGAAACTTCGAAGTGTAAATATTCTAACTTTATCTGGGTTCTCATCAAGCATATCTATTGTTACAGACATTCCGTTATAAGTTGAATTTAGACAGGTATCTTTTTTTAAGTCATTAAAATTAAAGGGGCATCCTTTTTTAAGTATCTCTTTTGTATTTTTTCCTTCAATTTGAATTATTGCTCTACTGTGAGACACATTAGTTATAGCAAAATCTTTTTCTATTAATCTTTCATTAATTTCTTTTAAAATTTCTTTTTTTGAAGAAACTAAAAGCCAGTTATTTGGACCATTCCATAAAATTCTTGTATTGATGTTGCAGCTTACATTTAAGGTCCTATTATTTAAGTTAAGATTATCTATTTTAATATCTTCAACAGCTTTTAAAGAGTTCTTGTATTTAACTATTTGAATGATCAAAAAGTCTTTTAATTCCCTTACTTTTAACAGTTGGCTGTCATCTTTTCCTTCATGGTCACCAAATAGTCCTTTGATATGAGTGTTCTTTAATGCAGAAATTGAACTCATGATCTTACTCTTTCACCTTTTGGGTCTACATAGTGTGATGAAACTATCTCAACAGGTATTGTTTTTTTTTTTAGAGGTGACATTGCAAATAGTTTTTGCCCTATCATATTTTTTCCATCCTTAAGAATTGCTAATGAAAACGGATTATCGTATTCAACACTCCAGCAAGATGCAGAAATATATCCTAATTTAGGATTTGGTATCGGAGCCATTGCATCTTTCACCAAATGAGACCCTTCAGGAATGCTTGTCTTTTTATCAATTGGAACAACACCTACTACTTTTTGCCTATCTTCAGCTATAAATGCCTCTCTATCTAAAGAGCGTTTTCCTATAAAGTCCTTCTTTTTACTAACCAGTCCTTCTAAAGAATTATCA
Organism: Candidatus Pelagibacter sp. Uisw_092; assembly: GCF_047729545.1. Lineage (GTDB taxonomy): Bacteria > Pseudomonadota > Alphaproteobacteria > Pelagibacterales > Pelagibacteraceae > Pelagibacter. Next base: position 841,915 of record NZ_CP159824.1, read on the forward strand.
TAAGGAATAGTTCTGCCATCAAGTTCTGATCCTGCAATGTGTCCCATTTCAATTCTTAGAGTTGATAATGCCTCAGTTCCATAAGGTTGAATTTTTAATTCTTGTCCTACTTCCATTATTTTCTCCCACATAAAGTTTCCATTGTCAGATTCGACATTAACCTCATAAGCAAGTTCTCCTGAAAATGAAATTCTAAAAATTCGTGCATGTACTCCAAATAAATCAGCTTCTAGATATCCCATAAAAGGTAAACCTTCATTTGAAGCATCTATATTTGGAAATAGTTTTTGTAATAGATCTCTAGATTTTGGTCCTGCGATTGCAGCACCAGCCCATTGCTCTGTAGTTGATACTACATTTACATTTAGTTCTGGCCATACAAGTTGTAAATAATATTCAAGATGAGACAAAACATTTGCTGCTTGAGCAGTTGTTGTTGTCATATGGTAATGGTTTTCAGAAATTCTCGTTGTTGTTCCGTCATCCATAACAATTCCATCTTCTCTTAACATTACACCGTATCTTGCTTTACCAATTGGCAACTTTAACCAAGCATTAGTGTAAACACGATTTAATAGTTCTGCAGCATCTGGTCCTTTAATATCAATTTTACCCAAAGTAGTTACGTCACAAACTCCTACATTTGTTCTAACATTTTTAGCTTCTCTTTTTGAACCTTCAAATAAAGTTTCTTCTCCAATTTTGTAATATCTTGGTCTCAACCAAACACCTGCATCTACAAACACTGCATTATTTTTTTCATGCCAAGTATGCATCGGTGATTTTCTTGTTGGTTTAGAATGTTTGCCAATTTCTCTTCCAACAATTGCACCAATAGTAACTGGTGTATATGGAGGTCTAAAAGTTGTATGACCCACTTCTGGTACTATTTTATTTTCTATATTGGATACTAGTTGCAAACCATTGAGATTACTTGTTTTTCCTTGATCAGTGGCCATTCCAAGTGTTGTGTATCTTTTTACATGTTCAATAGATCGATAACCCTCTTTTAATGCAATTTCTATATCAGAAACTGCTACATCATTTTGAAAATCTAAAAATCTTTTATATGTTTTTCCTTTAGGCAAAGGTACACACCAAAATTTATCGTGTGTAGTTGATTTTTTTTCCATAACTATTGGAGATGTTGTTTTATTATCATTATTAGTTATTTTTTTTGAAAGTTCATATCCACTTTCAAATGATTTTTTTAAAGTTTCTTCTAATGTAAAAGTTCCATTTGCAGCACCTAAAGTTGTTTCATTTTGTTTTGATATTCCAGGCACAAATGCATCTATATCTTTATTAAAGGTAGTTTTATTTCCTGATTGAGAGGCTAAGTGTATTGTTGGAGTCCAAAAACCTGAAACACAAATACAATCACAATTAATAGTTTCTAAAGTTCCTAATTCATTTTTATCGTCTGAAATTTTTGCAACTTCTGCAGATTTAACTTTTTTATAACCTTTAGCTGCAACAACTACGTAGGAAAATTTAATTTGAATATCTAGTTTTTTTGCTTCATCAATAATTTCTGACTTAGGTTCTTTTCTTGTATCTAAAATAATAGGATCAACACCATTTTTTTTAAATTCTATAGCTGTTTCATATCCACTGTCATTATTTGTAAATATTAAAGGTTTTTTACCAACTAAAACTCCATAGACTTTTAAATATTCTTTTGCTGCAGAGGACAACATCACACCTGGTGTATCATTATTCCCAAATACTAAAGGTCTCTCAATTGATCCTGATGAGATTAAAACTTCTTTAGCTCTAATATACCAAAGTCTTTGTTTTGGATTATATTTTTTAGTTTTAGGTAAATGATCACTTAATTTTTCTGACATCACTAACATATTGTGATCGTAGTAACCGAATACTTGAGATCTATTTTTAACAATAACATTAGGCATTTCTTTAAGTTCAGAAATAATATTTTCTGCCCATTCTTTTCCTGTTTGATTTCCAATATTAACTTCACTCGTTAATAAAGTTCCACCAAATCTAGGTTTGTCTTCTGCTAAAATTACTCTTGCTCCATTTTTAGCTGCTGCATATGCACTTGCTAAACCAGAAGGCCCTGAACCTGCAATTAGTAAATCACAATACTCATATTTGTGTTCGTATCTCTCTTTATCATGTTCAATTGATGCAACTCCAAGTCCTGCAGCTTTTCTTATAAATGGCTCATAAACTTTGTACCAAAAACTTTTTGGCCACATAAAAGTCTTGTAATAAAATCCTGCTGGAAGAAATATCTTTAAAAAATTGTTAATTGCTCCAATATCAAAATTTACACTTGGCCAACAATTAACACTTGTTGCTTCCAAACCTTCAAAGAGTTCTTGTTCTGTAGTTTTTACATTCGGCTCAGTTTCATTATTTCTATATAATTGTACAATTGCGTATGGTTCATCTACCCCTGCACCAAAAAAGCCTCTAGGTCTATGATATTTAAAGCTTCTTCCTATTAAATGAACTCCATTAGCAAGTAATGCTGATGCTAAAGTATCACCCTCATAACCAAAATAAGTTACTCCATTAAATTTAAATGAGATTTTTTTATCTCTATTTATTAATCCAATATTATCTACTCTATAATTTTGAGTCATATTAAATGTCTTCGTTAGCTTTAGCTGTTTTAAATATTTCGTGAGTTGCTGTGTCTCTCTCTACTTTAATCCACTGTCTGCATCCTGATATATGTTGCCATAATTCTTTATGTTTTCCTCTTAAGCTTTTTCTATAATAGACAAAGTTGTCCCAATCTTGATCTGAAACTTCCTTATTAAGCTCTGGTCTTTTAACAGTTGCATCACCACCATATGAAAATTCATTTTGAGATCTCATCCCACAGTGAGGGCATTTAATATGCAGCATTTATGAAATCCAAGTCTTTGTTCCAAGTCCTTTTTCATCAAGTAAGTGACCTGTGTTAAACCTACTTAAGCTATAACCTTCATTTAATTTGTGAACTCTATCTTGTGCAATTGTATGTGCGAATGTCCATCCTGAAGCTGGTGTGGCTTTAAATCCACCATAACACCAACCACAATTTAAATATAATCCTTCAATATGAGTCTTATCAATAATAGGTGAGCCATCCATAGACATATCCATAATCCCACCCCAAGTTCTAAGCATTTTTAATTTACTTAGAAATGGCATCATTGCAATTCCTTCTGTTAATACATGTTGGAGTGTTGGTAGGTTTCCTCTTTGGGCATAACTATTATATCCATCTAAATCTCCACCCATTACCATTTCACCTTTATCAGATTGGCTAATATAAAAATGTCCTGCTCCAAAAGTAACCACACTATCTAACACAGGTTTCACAGGTTCTGTAACACACGCTTGAAGAAGATGAGTTTCTACTGGTATTGTCATATTTAATTTTTCGGCTAAAATATTTGTACTACCTGCAACACACAAACCAATTTTTTTAACTTTTATATCTCCTCGTGAAGTTCTCACTCCTTGAATTTTTCCACCTACAACATCAAAACCTGTTACCTCACAATTTTGAATTATATCTACACCCATTGAATCTGCTTGACGAGCATAACCCCATGCAACAGCATCATGCCTTGCTGTTCCAGCACTTGGTTGCATTAATCCACCAAATATAGGAAATCTTACATTGTCTGAAAAGTCTGCCATTGGAATAATTTCTTTTACTTCTTCTCTATTTAACAAAACTGCATCAATACCATTTAAACGCATTGAATTTCCTCTTCTTGCAAAAACATTCATTTGAGCATCAGAATGAGCAAGGTTAATAATTCCTCTTGGAGAAAACATCACGTTGTAATTTAAATCCTGGCTCATCTTTCTCCACAGATCCATTCCAAATTCACTGAATAATGCATTGTCATCGTGCATATAATTTGATCTTATGATCGTAGTATTTCTTCCCATATTTCCACCACCAAGCCATCCTTTTTCAATGATAGCTACATTCGTAATATTATGTTCTTTTGCTAGATAATATGCGGTAGCTAGGCCATGACCACCACCACCAATAATAACAACGTCATATTCTTTTTTTGGAGTAGCATCTTTCCAGGCTAGGTCCCATTTTTGATGACCAGAAAAGGCATTTTTTATTAAGTTAAATATTGAATATTTTTGCATTAATTAATTTTATCTAAAAGAATATAAATAGTTATTATTATTTTTATATATAATTTTTATAAGTTTCAAAAATTCATAAAAGAAGATACTAATTCTCCAAATAAATTTAAATTTATAGGAGTTTTATATGAGCGAAGTTAAATCAGACATTCAGATAGCTAGAGAAGCTAAAATGCAACCTATAAATGACATCTTGGCCAAAATAAATGTACCAGATGAAAGCTCAGCTTTTAGTCCAATGGGAAGGCACATTGCAAAGATTAATTTAGAATATTTAGATACTTTAAAAGATAAACCAAATGGAAAACTTGTACTAGTGACAGCGATCACTCCTACTCCAGCTGGTGAAGGTAAAACCACAACTTCAGTTGGTTTAAATGATGGATTAAACAAAATTGGAAAAAAATCTATTGTTTGTTTAAGAGAACCGAGCCTTGGTCCTTCTTTTGGTATGAAAGGTGGAGCAGCTGGTGGTGGTTATGCTCAAGTAGTTCCAATGGAACAAATTAATTTACATTTTACTGGAGATTTTCACGCAATAACATCAGCTCATAATTTATTATCAGCATTAATTGATAATCATATCTATTGGGGAAATAAATTAGATATCGATGCTCGAAGAATTGTTTGGAAAAGAGTAATGGACATGAATGACCGTTCATTAAGATCTATAAATATAAATTTAGGTGGAGTTGCAAATGGTTTTCCAAGAGAAGATGGTTTCGATATAACTGTTGCATCTGAAATCATGGCAATCTTTTGCTTATCAAATGATTTAGAAGATTTAGAAAAAAGGATAGGAAATATTACAATTGCCTATACTAGAGAAAAAAAACCTGTTTACGCTAAAGATTTAAAAGCACAAGGCCCAATGACTGTATTATTAAAAGATGCAATTAGACCTAATGTTACTCAAACTTTAGAAAATAATCCTGCAATTATTCATGGTGGTCCTTTTGCTAATATTGCACATGGTTGTAATTCTGTAATTGCAACAAAGACTGGGCTAAAACTTGCTGACTATGTTGTTACAGAAGCAGGATTTGGTGCAGACCTTGGTGCGGAAAAATTTCTTGATATTAAATGTAGAAAGTCAGATTTAAAACCTAGCTGCGTTGTAATTGTTGCAACTATTAGAGCTTTAAAAATGCATGGTGGTGTAGCAAAAGATGGCCTTAAAACAGAGAATGTGGAAGCCTTAAAAAAAGGTTTAGTTAATCTTCAAAGACACGTGGAAAATGTTAAAAAATTTGGTTTACCAGTTGCAGTAGCTGTTAATCATTTTATTAAAGATACAGATAATGAAGTAAAAGCTTTGATAGAATTTTGTGACACTATTGGTGTTAAAGCAAGTCTCTGTACTCATTGGGCAAATGGTGGCGAAGGTACAAAAGAACTTGCAAGCCATGTTGCTGAATTATGTGAAAAAAATGAAGATAAATTTAAATTCTTATATGAAAGCAAAACTCCTCTATTTAAAAAAATAGAAACAATTGCAAAAGAAATTTATAGAGCAGATGAGGTAATTGCTGATACTAAAATTAGAGATCAATTAAAAAGCTTTGAAGATGCTGGTTACGGAGATTTCCCAATTTGTATTGCAAAAACTCAATACAGTTTTTCAACAGACCCAAGCTTAAAAGGTGCACCAACAGGACATTCTTTGCCAATCAGAGAAATTAAACTCTCATCAGGAGCAGAGTTTATTGTTGTTATATGTGGTGCTGTTATGACTATGCCTGGACTACCAAGGGTTCCAGCTGCAGACTCGATCAAACTAAATAAAGATGGTGAAATTGAAGGTCTGTTTTAAAATTAGTTACGTATATAATTAACCCAGTTTCTAACTTCACATGTTCTATTATTAAAATCTAATAGTTCGTTTTGAGATTTTATATATGAAATATGGTTTTCATACTCTTCTTCATTTAAAAAATTTTTACTTTTAAACAATCGCTCTTTACGACCATCAATAAGTTTAAGCATTTGAGAGTACTCATAATCAGGGTGATACTGTAAGCCAATAATTTCAGAGTTTCCTGCATTAAAGCTAACACCCATTACATTGTTAACTATGTCACTTGATAAAAGAATAGCATTTTTTGGTAGTTCACTTACTTCATCAAAATTAAATGCTGGTGATGTAAAAATTTGTTTTTTATCTTTATATATAAAATGCTTCTCACCTTCATTGTTAATAACTACATCTGATGCAATTCCAATATGGGCACCTTTTTTTCCAGGGTTTACCTTACCTCCCGCTGCTGTTGAGCAAACTTGTAAACCCCAACAAATAGCTAAAATCTTCTTTTTTTGAGCAAAACAATTAGATGCAAAATTAATATGTTTCTTAATTACATCTGTCATATCATTTATTCTCATTGCACCACCAGTAAAGACAATACCATTATATTTGCTCATATCTTTTAGAGCATTAGTTGTCTCATCATCATGACCTGGATTTATAATTTCTGTAATTGTAGATGGTTCTATCTTTAAAATTAAATTTTTTAAGTTATCTGCTGCAGAAGCTCCCGCTGCTTTAATAAAAAACTCACTATCTTCTCTAATATTTCCTTCAACAATTAAAATATTTAAATCACTCATTTAAACAATTCACCCGTCATACTATGCTGGTACATAATCTTCATATCATTTTCAGTTAATTTTTTTGGATTTCCTCCAGTAGATGGATCTGCTAAGGCCATTTTTGACAATCTTTCAATATCAAAATCCTTTTCATCAATCACTTCTGATAATTTGTGAGGCATATCAAGTTTGTTTCTTAAATCTAAAACCCAGTTAACAAAACCATCGAAAGATCTATCTTTAAGTTCTAAATAATCACAAATCTTTATTATTTTCTTTTCAATTGCATCTTTATTAAAAGTTAATACGTAAGGCATGAATATTGCATTAGATAAGCCGTGATGAATATTATTTAAAGCATTTACTGGATGGCTTAATGAATGAATTGCACCTAAGCCTTTTTGAAATGCAGTTGAGCCCATACTGGCTGCAGTTAACATATTCATTCTTGCTTCAATATTAGATCCATTGTTAACAGCTTCTAATAGCCACTTATTAATCAATCTCATTCCTTCTAAAGCAATTCCCTCAGCCATTGGGTGATATCCTGGGGCGCAATAAGCTTCTAAATTGTGTGCTAGTGCATCCATTCCAGTTGCTGCAGTCATTTTTGATGGTAACCCAACTGTTAAAACTGGATCTAAAATAACTATTGATGGTAAAAATTTTGGATGAAAAATAATATTTTTTACGCCTGTTTCTTGATTTAATATTACTGACGCTCTGCCAGTTTCAGAACCAGTGCCTGCAGTAGTAGGTACTGCAATAATGGGAGCAATTTTGTCAGAGTTTGCTTTAGACCAATTATCACCAACATCTTCAAAATCCCAAATAGGTAAGGTTTGACCTGACATAAAAGCAACAGCTTTACCAACATCTAAACCACTACCACCTCCAAATGCAATAACACCATCACAATTGTTTTTTTTATAACTATCAACACCTTCACTAACATTTGTGCCTGTTGGATTACCAACCACATTTGAATATAATGCAGCAAAAATTCCACCCTCTTTTAAAATTGATATGGTGTTTTTAACAATATCTGATTGGGCCAATCCATTGTCAGTAACAAGTAATGGTTTTTTAATATCTAGATTTTTACATGCTAGAGCAATGTCATTTATTCTATTTTCACCTACCCACATTGTTGTGGGGTAATTCCAGTTGTATTTATGCATATTATTGTTTAATGTTTTTAAAATTAAATATTGTATATCACCTTCTAAAATAATTTTAACTGAAATATTTATGCAAAAAACAATTACACCTATTGATAATACTCTTTATATCGAAAGAAATTATGATGGAGATAAAATAGAAAAAACTATTAATGGCTCAATGAAAGCTCAAAAAGTGTGGGCCGATCTAGATATTAAAGAAAGAGTAAAGCTGTTAACAAGTTTTGTTGAAGATTTTTTATCAAGAAGCGATCTGATTTGTGAAGAACTAAGCAGACAAATTGGGAGACCTATTTCTCAAGCGGCTGGTGAATTAAAGGGCTTTAAAGAAAGAGCTGATTACATGCTATCTATTGCAGAAAAGAAATTAGCAAATATTGATGTAGCAAAAGATGATAATTTTAAAAGTTATATAAAAAGAAAAGCTCTTGGAGTGGTATTTGTAATAGCGCCGTGGAACTATCCATATCTTGTTGCAGTAAACTCTATAATACCAGCAATGGCAGCAGGTAATTCTGTTATTTTAAAACATTCTGCTCAAACTCCTTTATGTGCTGAACAACTTTACCAATCAGCTAAAAAAATTCTTCCTAAGGATGTTTTTAATTATTTACATTTAAACCATGAAGATAGTTTAAAAATTGTTTCTGATAAGCGAATTAATTTTGTCTCTTTCACTGGTTCAGTAAAAGCTGGTTATGATGTTCAAAAAGCAACCCAGAATAAATTTATTGATATGACTTTAGAGCTAGGTGGTAAAGACCCTGCTTATGCTAGGTATGATTGTGACTTAGAAAAAACAGTTGAAAACTTGGTTGATGGATCTTTTTTTAATTCAGGTCAATCATGTTGTGGAATAGAAAGAATTTATGTTGATGAAAAAATTTATAATAATTTTTTAGAATTGTTTGTTTCAAAAACTTATAATTACAAGCTTGGAAGCCCTTTAGAAAAAGAAACCAACTTAGGTCCTGTGGTTAAACTATCTGCTGCTGATTTTATTTTACAACAAATGAACTCTGCAATTAATAAAGGTGCTAAAAAAATGATTGATGAAAATAAATTTACATTTTTAAAAGAACATAAAAATTATTTAATTCCTCAAGTTTTAACAAATGTCACTCATGATATGAGTTTTATGACTGAAGAAACTTTTGGACCTTGTGTTGGAATAATGAAAGTTAAAGATGAAAGTGAAGCTATTAAATTAATGAATGATAGTCCATATGGTTTGACAGCTTCTATTTGGACAAAAGATATTGAGATTGCAGAAAAAATTGGTAATCAGGTTGAAACAGGCACTTTCTATATGAACCGATGTGATTACCTTGATCCAGCATTATCTTGGACCGGTGTTAAAGAAACTGGAAAAGGCTGCTCATTATCGGAAGTTGCTTATGAAAAATTAACTTCACCCAAAAGCTTTCACTTAAGAAAAGAACAATAAAATGAAATTAGATTTTAAAGGTAAAGCTGCTGTAATCACTGGCGCAAGTGGTGGCATGGGCTTAGAGATTTCAAAAAAACTATCCCAAAACAATATTTCAGTTTTAATGTTAGATTTAAAAAGTCCTAGTAAAGAGTTTTTAGAAAATAATAGAAAATGTGAATTTGAAAAAGTTGATGTAACTAATTTTAAAAAATTGAAATCATATATCGATAATTTTTACAAAAAACACCAAAGAATAGACTACTTAGTTAATACAACTGGTGTTCTTTGGTTTGATAAAGATGTCTCAGCGGTCAATATAAACTCTAATGTATGGGATAAAGTTTTTGAAATAAATCTAAAATCTATGATGTATCTTTCAAAAATTATTGTGCCTAAAATGATTAAAAACAAATTTGGTTCAATGGTGCATATATCTTCCATTGATGCGTTATCTGGTGATGACAAACCTCAAGATGCCTATGGAGCTTCAAAAGCAGCAATGATTAGACTTTCAAAGTCTTTTGCCATTCAATTTGCATCAAATAAAATTAGATCAAATATTATTTTACCAGGTCCAATAGATACTGGAATGCAGATTAGATGGAAAAAAAATCCTAATACAAAGAAAAATTTAGAAAAATTTATTCCATTAAATAAAGTGGGTAAACCTGAGGATATTTCAAATGCTTCTTTATTCCTATTGAGTGATCAAGCAGGTTATATTACTGGAACTGAATTGATTGTTGATGGGGGTCTTACGGCTAAGCCGTAGTTATTAACTTTAGGCGCCTCTTTCTTGAGGCGCCTAAAAAATATTTATTATCTATAAGGGTATCCAGCTTTTTCCATTGTACTTGCATACAACTTAAATGCATCCACAACTTTTTTAGCTCTTGGACTAATACTTGAAGTCTCATCCCAGAATGCTTTAGAGTTGTTTACAACTTTAGCCCATTCATTATCAGGAAGACTTGTTAGTTCCATTTTTTTCCCATTAACACGAAGGTCAGCTTCTCCACCCCAATACCAAACTTGTCTATAATAATGAGAGTCATTAATAGACATTCTGTAAAGTGCTTGAAGTTTTGGACTTAATTTGTCCCAAGCTTTTTGATTAGCAAAGTACGATCCAAACCACGCTCCTGTAACAGAGTTAGTTAGCGCATACTTACAGATATCAGCCCAACCCACTTCATATGCCTCAGTAAATCCGCACCAAGCAACACCATCTAGTTCTCCGGTTTGCATAGCAACCTCAACATCATCCCAAGGAACCGTAACTGGTATTAGGCCATATTGAGCTAAGAATTTTCCAGCAGTAGGTACACCAAAGACTCTTAGGCCCTTCATGTCTGCTAAAGAAGTAACTTTTTTCTTCACAGTGAAAAGATGGCATGGGTCCCAAGCACTTGTGCTCAGCCATTTAACACCTTTAACCTCACTGTAAGCTTCATCCCAAATTTCATTTAAACCATAGTATTTAAATAAGGCTGGAACGTCTAAGCTGTATCTAGTTGCAAATGGAAAGTATCCACCAAACACTGATATATCAACAGGTGACCCCATTGTAGCATCATCACTTTGCACTGCATCTAAAGTACCTGCTTGCATGGCTCTAAATAGTTCATCAGTAGGAACTAATTGATCGGCATAATACAGTTCAATTTCCATTTCACCATAAGCAGCTTTGTTAAATGCTTCTATTTGTGGCTTTATAACATGCGCACCAAGTGGGGCTCCAGAATACGTTTGTAGCCTCCATTTGATTGGGTTTGATGCAGAATAAGCATAAGGTGCTTTAACAACACTTGCTCCTGCTACACCAAAAGTTAACAAGCCAGCTTTCTTAATAAACGATCGCCTTTTACTTGTTATTAGTTTTTTTTCTTTTTTCATTAACTCTCCCTGTTAGTTAAAAAGTATTTGTAAAGCCTATTATAAAAAAAATTATGATTAAACTAAAAAATGAATTATTTTTTTCTATTAAACAGTAATTTTTTTAACTTTAAAACTTAAAGTTGTATTATTATTTTTATAGATACTTATTTGGAAGATAAGTTGCAATTTGAGGAAAAACCATAACCAAAATTAATGCTAAGAGCATTACCAGGAGAAACGGTGTAATAGATCTGTAAATATCAGATAAGGTTATTTCTTTTGGTGCCATAGCCCTCATAAGAAATAAATTATAGCCAAATGGAGGGGTCATATATGCAATCTGACATGTAATTGTATAAAGAACACCATACCAGATTGGATCAAATCCTAATGAGATAATTAGAGGTACATAAAGTGGTGCCACTATAACTAACATCGCCGTATCATCTAAAAACATTCCCATAAATATGTACGAAAGTTGCATCATAATTAAAACTCCCCAAGGAGTTAAATGCCATCTTTCTATAAATAAAGTTTCAATTGCACGCGCAGCCCCTAGGCCATCAAATACTGCTCCAAAACATAGTGCAGCTAATATTATCCACATAAACATGCAAGAAACACCAAGAGTTTTTCTAAGTGTTGTATCAAGAACTTTTCGAGTAAATCTTTTTTTGTAGATAGATGCTAAAGTTGCAAGTAAAGCACCTACAGCAGAACACTCAACTAAACTTGCTATACCCATTAAGAATAATCCAGTCATGGACATAAATATTACAAATGGAATTATTCCAGCTGTTAAAAGTTTTATTTTTTCTTTAAGTGGAATATCTCTTTCTTTTTTACTTAATACTGGACCTAATTCAGGTTGAAGACGACATCTTACATAAATATAAATTATAAATAAGGTAGCCATTAAAAGACCTGGTAAAAGTCCTGCAAGCCAAAGTTTACTTACTGGTTGACGTGCGATCATGCCATAAAGAACCATTACAACGCTTGGAGGTATTAAAATTCCTAGCGAACTTCCCGCTTGAACGACACCAGTAATCATTCGTTTATCATAATTTCGTTTTAACATTTCGGGTAGGGCAATTGTTGCTCCAATAGCCATACCTGCAACACTCAATCCATTCATAGCTGAAATTCCAACCATCATAAACATTGTGCCAATTGCTAAACCCCCTTTTATTCCACCAAAAAATACATGAAACATTTTATATAAATCACTAGCAATACCTGACTCCGAAATCATAAAACCCATGTAAATAAAAAGTGGAAGTGTAAGCATCGGATACCATTTAAAAAGTTTCCATGTAGCTGTATATGGCATTTCGATAGCTCCATTTCCCCAAACCAATAATGCTGAAATAACAGCTACAAAACCAATTGCACCAAATACTCTTTGACCAGTGAACATCATTGCCAACATCGTTATAAACATGAACAATGCTATAAATTCATAACTTAGATATTGAGCTAACATTATATTTTAATATTTTTAATTTTTGCGATGTCTTTAATAAGCATTGAGAAAGCTTGTAATAACATCAAAAGTATACCTAATAACATCAAAGATTTTATTGGCCAAAGATAAGGTGCCCATGCAGTAAAAAGTTTTTGTTTATACTCTAATGTATATTGTAAACTTGAAATGGAGCCATAAAGGAGAATTGCTAAAAAAAAAATCAAAAAAATACTAGTAAAAATATCCATTTTAGCTTTTCCCTTTGTTGATAATTTTCCATAGAATAAATCCATTCTAACATGATCGTCTGTAATCATAGAGTAACCACCACCAAGCAAATAATATGCAGTAAGAGTGAATTGAGCCATTTCTATAATCCACATTAAAGGGTAATTAATTATGTTTCTCGTAACGAAAGATAATATTAAAAGAAACATCATAAAAAAAACACCGTACATTACAAATCTGCCAACTTTGGTACAAATGTTGTCTATTATATTTACATAAATTGAAAATATTTTTGGCATAAATTTCTACTTTTTATTCTTTTTTATTTCTTCTTCACAAAATTTTTTAGCTTCTTTTAGATCTGTAATTTTTGATTTAGATAATTTTTGACTTCCAGCTAGGCAGGCATCGACAGCTCTTTTTAAATTATGATCACTAAAATTTAGAATAACCACCATTCCAAGCACTATAAAAACGAATATTAATATATTTTTTACCATTGAATTTCTAACTTCTTATTTTCACATATAGTGTTTAGCATACTAAACATTAGTGGAAAATGTTTAGAATTAAGATCTTGTAAAATTTTTGGTCCAATTTCCAACGCAAGTTGTGCACCCTCTACTGTAATATTTTTCATAAATTTTTCTTTAGCTTCTTTATATAAATATCCTTCACCTAAATATTTTCCCATCAAACTATTTCTTCCTCCTATTGCACTTACATATAGATCACCTAAGCCAGCTAGACCATAAACTGTATCTGCTCTACCCCCATAAAAAGAAACAAATTCAACCATTTCAGAAATTGATCTATGAATTAATGAGGCCGATGTATTTAAATAATATTTAGATTGAATTTCTTTAGGTACTTTTGAATTGCTTAATCCTTCAGATGCTCCAATTAACATTGAATAAATATTCTTAATTGCACCTGATAACTCAATGCCAGTTAAATCATCTGACACTTCTGTTGAATAATAATTTGTTGATATAATCTTTTTTAATTTTTCTGTTTCTTTAATATCTGGGTTTGCAATAACAGTTCCTGTTCTCATTTTATATGCGAGACCAGCTGCTAAGCATGGTCCTTTAATTGCTGAAACATTTATTTCGGTATGACCTTTTTCTCTTAAAAGCTTTTTAATTTTGTCTGAAAGTGTCATTAATTCGTTCTCTTCTATCGCTAAACCTTTTGTTAATAAAATAATTGGAAGATTTTTTTTATAGTTGTTTACTATTTGGTGAACAAACCATTCAATTCCTATAGAGCTTACTCCTGCAACAATTATATCTACTCCCTCATCAAGAATTGCTTTTAATTTCTCAAACTTTTCTACCTTTAATTTGGGTGGTAATTCTATGTTTAAAGCAGGATGAAAGTTGTTGTTAGACTTGATATCTTTTATTAATTCATCTTCAAGATGTGTGCCAACCAGCGTCACATCATTTTGGTTTTCAAGACATGGTACAGCAAAAGCTGAACCCATAGCTCCAGCACCAATAATAATAATTTTTTTCATTATACAGTATTTTTTTATATTAATTTTTAGCATTTTGTTGGTAAAGTACAGTTATAAATTTATTAGGGAGAGGTGATTTTATGACAAAAGTAGCAATTATTGGGGCTGGGCCTTGTGGTTTATCCGCTTTGAGATCTTTTGAGCAAGCTGAAAAAAAAGGTGAAAAAATACCTGAAATAGTTTGTTTTGATAAACAAGAAGATTGGGGAGGGTTATGGAATTACAGTTGGAGAACAGGATCTGATCAATACGGTGATCCCGTACCTAATAGCATGTATAGATATCTTTGGTCAAACGGTCCTAAAGAATGTCTAGAGTTTGCTGACTATTCTTTTGATGAGCACTTTGGAAAACCAATTCCATCTTTTCCACCTAGGGAAGTTTTGTATGATTATATTTTAGGTAGAATTAAAAAAGGGAATTCAAAAAATAAAGTAAAATTTAGTACCACAATTACTAATGTTATTTATAACGGCAGTAATTTTGAAGTTACTTACCGTGATAAAAAAAATGCAACTTCTTCAACAGATATTTTTGATTATGTTGTTGTAGCTAATGGGCATTTTTCAGTTCCATTCATTCCGGAATATCCTGGCATGAAAGCTTTTCCTGGAAGAATAATGCACTCTCATGATTTTAGAGATGCAGAAGAATTTAGAGATAAAAATGTAGTTGTTTTGGGAAGTAGCTATTCTGCAGAGGATGTGGCTCTTCAATGCCACAAGTATGGAGCTAAAAGTGTAACAATAGCTTATAGACATAATCCAATGGGATTTAAATGGCCAAAAGGGATGAAAGAAGTTTTCCACTTAGATAGACTTGAGGGCAATAAAGCAATTTTCAAAGACGGTCATGTACAGGAAACAGATGCTGTAATTCTATGCACAGGTTATCTTCATCATTTCCCTTTTCTATCTGAAGACTTGAAATTAAAGACAGGAAATAGATTGTATCCACCAAAATTGTATAAAGGTGTGATTTGGCAAAATAATCACAAATTAATATATCTAGGTATGCAAGATCAATTTCATACTTTTAATATGTTTGATTGTCAGGCTTGGTTTGCAAGAGATGTGATTATGGGAAAAATTAAAACCCCAAACGACTCTGAAATTGAAAAAGATATAAATAAATGGGTATCGATGGAAGAAAAATTAGAAAGTGCTGATCAAATGATAGATTTTCAGACTGAGTATACAAAAGAACTTCATACTTTATCTGATTATCCAAAAATTGATTTTGAATTAATTAGAAAAACTTTTAAAGAATGGGAACACCATAAAGTAGAAGATATTATGACATATAGAAATAAGTCTTTTTCTTCACCGGTGACTGGGTCGATTGGTCCAAAACATCATACGGCCTGGGAAGTTGCAATGGACAATTCTTTAAAAACATTTTTAGATCAGCCTAAAAAATAAGCCATAAGTTGTAATTGTGTATGATATTTGTAAAAAACCTTAAATCTGTCTCTGATCAAGAATGGACAACAACCGAAAAATATCCAGGTGTTAGGTGGAAGTTTTTAATTGATGCAGATTTTATGGGCAGTTCCGGACTTTCACTTGGTTTTGCAGAGATTGCTCCAGGGGGTGACTTAACACTCCACTATCATTCACCTGCAGAAATATATGTAGTTACCAATGGTAAGGGAATACTAAACAAATCTGGTGAACTTGAAGAAATTAAGAAAGGTGATGTGGTTTATATAAAAGGAAACGCAGTACATGCTTTAAAAAATAACGGAAAAGAAACCTTGGAATTTTATTGGATTTTTCCAACAGATCGTTTTTCTGAAGTTGAGTATATTTCAACAAACTAAAATCTTAAGTATATTAGTTAAAAAAATTAACTAAAATATAGGATTATAATGAAGATTGGCTTTATAGGACTTGGAAATGTAGGTGGTAAACTTGCCCATAGTTTATTAAGAAACAAATTTGAATTAACTGTTAGAGATTTAGATAAAGATCATACAAAAAAATTTCAAAATAAAGGTGCAGCGATTGCAAATTCTCCTAAAAAATTAGCACAACAAGTTGATTTAATAATAACATGTCTCCCTTCTCCAAAAATTTGTGCAGAAGTGATGGAAGGTAGTGAGGGTGTAATAAATGGACTTACTAAAAATAAAATATGGCTTGAAATGAGTACAACAGATGAGTCTGAAATAAAAAGATTAGGAAAATTAGTTAAAGAAAGAGATGCCATACCTTTAGATGGTCCGGTAAGTGGAGGCTGTCATAGAGCAGCAACTGGGAATATTTCAATATTTGTTGGAGGTGAAAGAAATGCATTTGAAAAAATATTACCTGCTTTAACCGTGATGGGTAGAAAAGTTTTACATACTGGAGAACTTGGTTCAGCCACTGTTTTAAAGGTAATTACAAATTATTTAGCATCTACTCATTTAGTTGCTCTTGGCGAAGCATGGACTGTTGCTAAAAAATCTAATTTAGATTTATCAAAAGTTTATAAAGGTATAGCTATTTCCTCTGGAAATTCATTTGTTCACGAAACTGAGAGCCAAGTAATTTTAAATGGCTCATATAATATTAATTTCACAATGGATCTTGTTCTTAAAGATACAGGTCTGTTTGATAATTTAGCGAAAAAATTGAATGCACCTTTGGAAATTTCTCCTTTGATTGTCAAAATATTTAAAGATGGGGAAAAAAAATATGGTTCAAGAGCTTGGTCTTCAATGATTGTTAAGAGAATGGAAGACTTAAACAATGTAGATTTTAGAGCAAATGGGTTTCCAGATGAGTTAATTGATAACGAACAGGAAGAAAAAGGATATGAAATATAATTATTATGCTAAAGTTCAATTATGCTAGATAAGAGAAAATTTTATATCAACGGTCGATGGGTCGAGCCAAAAAGACCAAATGACTTTAATGTAATCAACCCGTGTAATGAGGATCCATGTGCAATTATTTCTTTAGGCTCAAAAGAAGATACTAATGCTGCAATTGAATCTGCTAAAAACGCTTTTGAAACGTGGAAAGAAACTACTAAAGAAGATCGATTAAATTATCTAGAAAAATTACTTTCAGTTTATAAGAAAAGGTCTGGAGAAATGGCTAAAGCTATATCGTTAGAAATGGGTGCACCTATGGATTGGGCAACAGAAGTACAAACTGCCTCTGGCCAATTACATTTAGAAGATTTTATTCTAAGGCTTAAAGATTTTGAATTTGACGAACACTTTAATAAAAAATCAAATAACCATATTTGCTATGAACCAATTGGTGTTTGTGGACTGATTACTCCTTGGAATTGGCCTATTAACCAAATTGCTCTAAAAGTTATTCCAGCATTAGCAACTGGGTGCACAATGATTTTAAAACCTTCAGAAATTGCTCCTATTTCAGGAATGTTGTTTGCTGAAATGATTGATGAAGCTGGTTTTCCAAAAGGGGTTTTTAATTTAGTTAATGGTGATGGAGCTGGAGTTGGGACACATTTATCTGGTCATCCTGATGTTGATATGATTTCATTTACTGGGTCAACAAGAGCTGGAAGATTAATTTCTAAAAATGCAGCTGAAACAATCAAAAGAGTCTGTCTAGAGTTAGGAGGTAAAGGTGGAAACATTGTTTTTGCTGACTCTTACCCCAATGCAGTTAGAGATGGAATTAGGAACGTTATGAGTAATTCTGGACAATCATGTGATGCACCAACAAGAATGTTAGTTGAAAAGTCTATTTATCAAAGGGCTATTAAAGAGGCTGCTGAAGAAGCAAATCTAATAAAAGTAGATGAAGCCTCAAAAAAAGGAGATCATATTGGTCCTGTAGTTTCAAAAATACAATATGATAAAATTATTAGTCTAATTAAAAGTGGTATTGAAGAAGGTGCTACATTAGCAGCAGGTGGGCCCGACCTACCAAATAATCTAAATAAGGGCTATTTTATTAAGCCAACAATTTTTACAAATGTTACAAATGATATGGAAATAGCAAAAAAAGAAATTTTTGGCCCTGTTCTATCCATCATTCCTTTTGAGACTGAAGAAGAGGCAATAGAAATTACTAATAATACTGAATATGGTTTGGGAAATTATTTACAAACTGAAGATAAAGAAAAAGCTCATAGAGTCGCAAAAAAACTTAAATCAGGTTGTGTGTATATAAATGGTAATGCTGCAGATCCAGGAACCCCATTTGGTGGATTTAGACAGTCAGGAAATGGTCGAGAGGGTGGAGTGTGGGGTCTTGAAGAATACCTAGAAGTTAAAACTGTCACTGGGTGGAAATAACTTATGATTGGATTTGTAATGGTTGGGACTAATGATCTTGATAAAGCAATTAATTATTATGATGCATTACTTGAAATTATTGATTTAAAAAGAACTGTAACTAATGAAAAATATGTAGGATATTCATCAAAAGAAAGGTCTGAGGACATTGAGTTTTATGTAACAAATCCAGCCAATAAAGAAAAGGCAACTTATGGTAACGGTGTACAAGTATCATTCGTAGTAAACTCAAAAGGAACAGTTGATAAATTTTATAATCTTGGAATTAAGTTGGGCGGAAAAGATGAAGGAGGACCAGGCATAAGACCATCAGGTGAATATTATTGTTATTTGAGAGATCTTGATGGGAATAAAATTTGCGCATTTGCTAAAATAAATAATTAGTATGCACTTAATCCATAGAGGAATTGTAAGCAAACACCATAAAGAAAATCTTCTTCAATCATTCAAACAATCATTTAAAAAAGGGTATGGTATTGAAACAGATATTCACGTAACAAAAGACAATAAATTTATTTGTTTTCATGATTTTACTCTAAAAAGAGCTTTTAAAAAAAATCTAAGCATAAAAAATCTTAATTATTCTCAGATTAATGCAATTAGCAGTAAGTATAATAAGCCAATTCCACTCTTAAAAGACTTGTTGAAATGCTCAAAAAATAAGCACCCCCTACACATTGAAATCAAACCAATCTTTTCAAAATTTCTTCTGAAAAAGCTCTTAAAAGAAACATCAAAATTTACAAAAAGTGTATTCATTTCCTTTAAACATGAAAATATTTATAATCTTCTAAAAATTAAAAAAAATATCAAAGTAGGATTATCTTTTTCACCACCAACAAGCATTAAAAAGATAATTAAAAAATCAAACAATAAAAATATTAATTGTTTAATATTAGATAAATCTTATTTAAAAAGTAGAAATATCCAGAATTTAAAAATTGAAAAATATTATTATACGATTAAAACAAAATTAGAATTTAACAAATATAATAAAAACAATAATTTAATATTTGAAAATTTATAAGATTATTTTTTTAAAAAGTTTAACCTTCCCAAAATTTCATCTCTGTCCATATAATATCCTTGTAAATGACGGTGACCAGAATTTGGATCAAAAGCTGTTCTTCCATGAAGAGCTCTTCTATTATTAAATGAAAAAATATCACCTGGTTCTAATCTAAACTTAATTTGAAATTTATCATCATGTAAAAGGTTTCCAAATCTACGATGTGCTTCGTATACCTTGTCCATAATATCAGGGTGACAGTCTAACGTATCCATTGTAGCTACACTAAATCTTATATCATTATAATCTCCATCCTTAGTTAATGAAATCGCAGGAGCATGGAAGTTTCTAACCGTTTCTTGTGTATAATCTTTATCTCTAAATTTAAGAGGTACACTTACCAGAGTGTTAAAAATTTCTTTTTCATTCTTTTTTAAATAGTCTGCTACTGCAAATCCATCTACAGATGAAGAATTTCCTCCTTCTGCAGAATTAACCAAACAATGAAGAAACTGGTAACCAGGAGGTGTCTCGAACCAAGGTAGGTCCATATGATTTCTTAAGGCATGTGCAGTATAGGCAGAATTATTTGGTTTTGGGATATTTATAACTTCAAAAGGAGTATCAAAAAATGTTTGTCTTGTATGGCTAATTCTATTTAAAACAGAAAAAGCAGACTCTTTTTCTATTGGAGCATTTTTAACAATTGCAATCCCTTTATAATGTAAAAGCTCAAGCCACTTTAACAAACCTTCTTCACTATTCAAAATTTTATCATGATCTATAGTTATTGATTTTAAATTTTTCTCTAAAGAGCTATTCCATAATTGATATGGTGAAATAAATTTTTGTTTATTCTTTAATGTATAACAATTTTCTCTTAACCATTTTGGATCGAAGTAACTTGTGTGATTTCCCTCACTCCATTTTACTACTAGTTTACCCTCTTCATTTATTTTTGATTCCTCTACAGTTAAATCTTTTGAAATTTCAAGAATATTAAACATTCTGTGGTTAGAGTCTTTATCATGCGCTGTAGGACAATTATCTCTTAACCAAAAGTAATTAAAATTACTTTTTTCTCCATCGCTCCATTCAATACTAAGATTAGATTTATTTTTTTCTATTTTTTTAATAACCATCGTTTCTAATGGTTATTTAATTTTTTGTACTTTTCAATGCACTTTATGGTTGTATTAAATGAATTGTTACTTGAATTTGTTCCTCATACATTATTAACTCTGTTCAATAAAACTTAACTTAAGGGAGAGAAAATATGAAGTTTTTAAGAAAATTAATTCTTTCAGCCTTCTTTATATCAACATTATCGTTAGTAGGTACTAGTGCGAATGCTGCTTGTAAAGCAAGATTGGGAGATTTCGACTGGAGTAGTGCGAACATTCACACTGCAATTAGTGCATTTATTCTTGAAAAAGGATACGGATGTAAAGTAACTGTAACAAAAGGAAGTACAACACCTATTATGGCCGCTCACTACGATGGTCAATTAGATGTAATCACTGAAGTTTGGTATGACAATATTGTTGCTAACTACGAGCCACATGTTGCGGCTGGTACTATTAAAAATATTGGAGTTAATACACCAGATTCTCAGCAGGCTTTCTACGTGGACAAAACTACAGCTGATAAATACAATTTAAAATCTGTTGAAGACATGAAAGATCCTAAAATAGCAGCACTATTTAAAGATCCTGAAAACCCTTCAAAAGGTAGAATGACTAGCTGTATCTCAGGTTGGACTTGTTACACTGTAAACTTAGTTAAACAAAAAGAGTATGGATTAGATGCACTCTATACAAATTTTGATCCAGGTTCTGGGGGAGCATTAGATGCTGCTATCGCAGGTGCTTTCGCTAAAAAGAAACCTATCTTTACATACTATTGGGCACCTACTGGTTTAATGGGTAAAGTTGATTTGGTTAGATTAACTGAGCCTAAGTGGTCTAAAAAATGTTGGGATGACATGTCGGCTGTTGTTGAAAAAATCAAAGCAGAAGGACCAGAGGCATATACGAAATCTTGTGCAAGTGAGTACAGAGATATGGCATTAACTAAATCTGTATTGACTAAATGGGCTGCTGCTCATCCTGCAGAAACTAAGTTCTTGTCACAGTACTCAATTCCTACTGCTACTGTTAACAAAATGTTAGCCTTCTACGAAGATGAATCAGATGGTGATATGGAGTTAACTGCAAAAGAATACTTAAAAAACGAGTCAGCTTGGACAAAATGGGTTCCTGCTGATGTTGCAAAAAAAGTAAAAGCAGCACTTTAATTTTAAGATAAAATAATTTGAGAGAGCCCTTCGGGGCTCTTTCTTTAATGAAATTTAAACATATGTTCAAAGATAAAAAAAATTTATTTAACTTAAGTCTATTAGGAATTTTTATATGGTTATTAATTTCAAGTTATAATTCATCAAAAAGAAAACCTGAAACTGTAGGTGAATTATTTAAAGATTTTTCATGGTTAAGTGATTGGCCCAAATGGTTAGATTTACCCTTAATGCCATGGATTAATAAGATGTTCAAAGCACTTAATGAAAACTATGGTTTTATCTTTGAGGCAATAAATAATGTTTTACTTGCTATGTTAATGGGGCTGAAAAACTTTTTAGTTCAAGCTCCGTGGCCTTTAGTAATTATTGGCGTTGTAATACTTGCTTATTATGCGAGTGGTAAAAAAATAAAAACTACTGTTGCAGTTGGTTTTTGTACGTTTTTCATCGGGTTTTTGCATCCTCGTTTCTGGGATAAGGCAATTGAAACAACTTCAATCATGTTAATTAGTATATTTTTATGTCTTATCATCGGTGTTCCAATAGGAATTTGGATGTCTAGAGCCAACAGAGTAAGAGAAAAAATTCTTCCTATACTAGATTTAATGCAAACAATTCCAGCCTTCGTGTATTTAATTCCAGGAATAATGTTATTTGGTCTTGGTGCTGTTCCGGCAATTATTGCAACATTTATCTATGCAGTACCTCCATTAGTGAGATTGACAGATCTTGGTATTAGACTGGTTGACACAGAAGTTACAGAAGCAGCAGATGCATTTGGAGCTAGCAAAAAACAGAAATTATGGGGAGTGCAAATTCCACTCGCACTACCTAATATAATGCAGGGAGTTAACCAATGTACAATGATGGCATTATCAATGGTTGTTATCGCATCAATGATTGGAACAAGAGGTTTAGGTGATGAAGTTCTTCTAGGTCTTCAACAATTAAATGTTGGTAGAGCTGCAGAAGCAGGAATAGCAATTGTATTATTGGCAATTGTGCTGGATAGAATTACCCAATCTTATGGCGAAACGCTCCAAGAAAGAAATTCTCCAACCAAGGAAGCAAAAAAATAATGTCAAAAATAGAAATTAAAAATATCTATAAAATTTTTGGCAATAAACCACAATCTATAATGCCCATGGTTAAAAATGGTGGGACAAAAGATGACATTCTAGAAGAAACTGGTCATACGGTAGGATTAGATAATGTTTCTTTAAATATAGAAGAAGGTGAAACTTTTGTTTGTATGGGTTTATCTGGTTCAGGAAAATCTACATTAATAAGACATATAAATAGACTAATTGATCCTACAGAAGGTGAGATTCATATAGATGGCACAAATATAATGAATTGCACGCCAGATCAATTAATTGATTGGAGAAGAAATCGTATTAGCATGGTTTTTCAAAGATTTGGTTTATTCCCACACAAAACTGTGATGCAAAATGTTGGCTATGGTTTAGAAATGCAAGGCAAATCTGAAGAGGATAGAGATAAAATTGCTATGGAAAAAATTGATGACGTTGGTCTTAATGGTTTTGAAAACCAGTTTCCAAATCAATTATCTGGTGGAATGCAACAGCGTGTTGGCTTAGCAAGGGCTTTAGCAACAAATTCTGATATAATGCTAATGGATGAAGCCTTTAGTGCCTTAGATCCTTTAATTAGAAGTGATATGCAAAAACAATTAATAGATCTTCAATCAGAGTTAAAAAAAACAATAATTTTTATTACCCATGATTTAGATGAGTCATTAAGGTTGGGTGATCATATTGGAATACTAAATGCTGGAAAACTAGTTCAAGTTGGAACACCTATAGATATAATAATGAAACCTGCAGATGATTATGTAAAAGCTTTTGTTAAAGACGTTAATAGAGCAAGAGTCATAAAAGCAAAAGTTATTATGAAAAATGTAAATGAGGTTAATGGAATTGATAAATCAAATTTAATCAAAGTGAATGAAGATCAATTTATTGAAGAATTTTTACCACAAATAGTTTGCACAAGTTCTAACTGTGAAGTTGTTGATAAAAGTGGAAATGTTAAGGGATATATAACCAATAAAGAACTTCAAGAATCTTTAACAAAATCATAATTAATGATTAACCAATCATTAAAAAATAAAAAGATTATTATATCAGCTGGTGCTTCTGGGATTGGTTGGGCAACTACAAAAATTTGTCTTGCTAGAGGTGCTTATGTTTATCTTTGCGATATAGACAGTAAGTCTCTAAATAAATTGAACAAACATCCTTTAATAAATAAAAAATTATTTGCTTATCTTTGCGATGCTTCAAATGAATATCAGGTCTCTGATTTTTTTGAAAAAGTTAAAAAAAAAACTAAGAAAATTGATGCTTTAATTAATAACGTAGGTATTGCTGGACCCACAGGTTCTCTTGAAAAATTAAAATCAAAAGATTGGGAAAATACTTTGCAAGCAAATGTTAATAGCCATTTTTATTTTACGAAAAAATCTGTACCTCTAATTAAAAAATCAAAGAATGGATCAATAGTTAATATTTCATCGACGGCTGGAATACTAGGCTTTCCACTTCGCTCTCCTTACGCTGCAAGCAAATGGGCAATAATTGGTGTCACAAAAACATTAGCCATGGAACTTGGAAAATTTAATATAAGAGTAAACGCTGTCTGCCCAGGAACAATTAAGGGTGACAGAATGAAAAGAGTAATTAGAGATAAAGCAAAATTTACAAAAGTTTCTACAAAAGTAATTGAAAAAGATTTTGTTTCAATGAGTTCAATGAAGCAATGGATATTAGAAGAAGATATTGGAAAAATGTGTTCTTTTCTAATCTCTGATGACTCAAGTAAAGTTTCGGGACAAGTAATTTCAGTTGATGGTCACACAGAAAGAAATGATTAATTTATCTTAATTTTTTTTCGTATTTCTTCCTAAGTTTTTGAAGCTCAACTAAATAATCGTCTCTAATATTTGAAATCTGAACAACTGATTTCCCTTTAGATTGTTTTTTAGTTCCCTCAACTAATCTACTAATTAGTTTATTTGATAATTTTGGAGCTTTTAATTTTGTCCATGGCAATTTTAGAGCTGGCCCAAATTGTTCTAACATATGCTTCATTCCTGATTTTCCTCCGGCTAAATGAAAAGTTAGAAAAGTTCCCATTAATGACCATCTTAAACCTGGTCCATCTTCAATTGCTCTATCCAAATCTTCTGTAGTTGCGTGACCTTCATTAATTATGTGAAGCCCTTCTCTCCATAAAGCTTCTTGTAACCTGTCTGATAAATAGCCTGGCAATTCATGTTTAACCATTATCGGGTTCATAGAAATTGATTTATAAAATTTTTTAGCTTTGTTTAAATATTTCTTTAAAGTTTTTTTTCCAGGTACAATTTCTACTGCAGGTAACAGATAAACAGGATTAAATGGGTGTCCAATCATTGTTCTTTCAGGATTTATGCATTTTGAATAAATTTTTGTTGGTAGTAAGCCTGATGAGCTTGATGAAATAATTGCATTGGGTTTTGCATATTTTCCAATGGTACTCATTAATTTAGTTTTTAAAGTATAGTTTTCACTTGCACATTCTTGAATCAGATCTGCATCTCTTAAAGCTTCTTCAATAGAAGTAAAATATTTAAAATTTTTAAGATTAAGTTTTTTTTTATTAAAAAGTTTTTTTACATAAGGCCAAGTTCTTTTAATTTCATCTATTAAATTTTTTTTTAATTTTATATCTCTATCAAATGCATATACAATTTTGTCATGTGCTAAACAACGAATGATCCAACCTGCTCCAATTACCCCAGTTCCAATAACTGCCACTTTCTTAATATTGGACATTACTTGTGTTTAGTGAGTTTTAGTTTTTCTCTTGTCTCTGCTGGTGTCATAGTTGAATAGCCAAGCTCATCTACAATTCTTATGGCTTTTTCAACTAACTGGGCATTTGTTGCTAATTTACCTTTGGATAAATATAAATTGTCTTCCAATCCAACTCTAGGGTTTCCTCCCAATAAAACAGTTTGAGCAACAAAAGGCATTTCATTTTTTGAGATAGCAAAGCCAGACCAAACACCTTCTTTTGGCATAATATCTTTCATGGCTTGCATTGCTAAAGTGGTTGCTGGAGCACCCCAAGGTATTCCTAAACACATTTGAAACATTGGTGGGTCACTCAATAATCCTTCTTTATATAATTGAGCACCAAACCACATATTTCCTAAATCAAATGCTTCTATTTCTGGTTTAACACCAATTTCTTTTAATCTCTTAGCAGCCTTCCTTAAATCGTTTGGTGTATTTACTGTGATTGTTGAACTATCACCAAAATTTAAAGTGCCTGCATCTAGTGTACATATTTCAGGAAGAAATTGTTCTGCGTTAGCAATTCGTTCCATTACATTTGCCATATCTGTCATTGGACCAAAATCTAATGGATTATCTCCTTGTCCAATATCTAAATCACCCCCCATACCTGTCGTTAAATTTAAAATAACATCCGTATTACTTGAACGAACTAGATCAACTACCTCTTTATATAATTCTAATCTTCTACTTGGTGTACCATCATTTTCTCTGACGTGAATGTGTGCAATAGCTGCTCCAGCTTTAGCAGCTTCAATTGCTGCTGTTGCAATTTGTTTTGGTGTTTTTGGTAAATCTGGGTGTTTACTGGCTGTATCACCAGAGCCTGTTACTGCACAAGATACAAAAACTTTATTGTTCATAATTTATAATTAAAATATAGTTTAAATTAATAAAAATGGAAATAACAGAATTACAAAAAGATTTAGCAGCAACTTTTAGATGGACTGCTAGACTAAATATGCATGAAGGCGTTGCAAACCATTTTAGTGCATGTGTGCCTGGATCTTCTACTGAATTCTATGTAAATAAAGCTGGAATTCACTTCAGCCAGATAAAAGCCAGTGATTTAATATTGGTTACTAAGGAAAATATAAAAGAGTTAAAAAATAAACCAGAAATAGTGGACCCAACAGCTATAAATATTCATGGTGCGATTTATGAAAAAGTCCCTCATGCAAAATGTATTTTTCATGCACATTCTAAATTTGCAACTGCACTTTCTACTCTTAAAGATCCAGTCTTAAAACCTATCGATCAAAATACAATGATGTTTTTTAATAGAGTTTCTATCTTTAATGAATTTGGCGGTTTGGGTTTTGAGCAAGAATCTAGCAAAATGGCAAATGCTTTAGGCAATAGGCAGCACATGCTATTAACAAACCATGGAATAATAACAACTGGAAAAACTATAGCTGATGGTTTTAATGCTTTGTATTATTTTGAAAAAGCTGCAGAAACTTACTTAACAGCTCTATCAACTAACCAAGAATTAAATATAGCAAGTGATGAGGTGGCTGAAAAAACAGCTCAAGAGACAGCTAATTATCCAATTGATTTAGCTAAGATGCACTTAGATCAAATAAAATTAATTTTAGATAAAGAAGAACCGGAATATAAGAGTTAAATGTCTGTACATATAGCAAATCAAATTATTAAAAAAGAATGGACTGATTATAATAATCATATGAACATGGCTTATTATGTGTTGGTGTTTGATCAAGTATGGGAAAATATGCTTGAAAAATTTAAAATGGGTGAAAATTCGGCTAAGACAAAAAATATGAGTACTATGGTTGTTGAGACTTATACAACCTATAATAATGAGGTTAAAGAAGGTGATGAAGTTGAAGTTAATTTAACATTTTTTGATCACGATAAAAAAAGATTACATTTTAAAATGGAAATGATTGAAAAATCCTCACAAAAATTATCAGCAACTCTTGAAATGTTGTCTTTATATATTGACTTAAACAAGAGAAAAGTTGCTGAATTTGAGGGTGAAAAAATTAAAATAATGAATGATTTTATTTTAAAAAATAAAATTAACTTTAACAATAAAGACTTAAAATTTTCTACAAAATTAAAAAAATAAACTAATTATCAATATTAGTATTATTCATTACATTCACAATTACAACGCCAACAACAATTAATGTTAATCCAAAAATTGTTGCAAGATTTGGAATTTGTTTGTACTTAATGATTCCAACTAAAGTTATCGCTACTATACCAACGCCAGACCAAGTTGCATAAGTGATACCAACTGGTAAAATTTTCATTGCATGGGACATTAAAAACATACAACCACTTATGGCAATAACAGAAATTAATGAAGGGATCCATTTTGTAAAACCTTCTGTTGCTTTTAATGATCCTGTGGCAGTAATTTCCAGTATAATAGCAATCATTAAGAAAATATAAGCCTGTGTTAAAGTCATGTATAACTTATATATTTTGACAAATTAAAATTCCAGAAATATATTCTTTTAATGAATATTAAGCTTTTATCAGGTGCTCTAGGAGCTGAAATATCAGGTATAAATCTTAAAGACTCTTCCAAAGAAAACTATGAAAGAATTAATGCTCTACTTTTAGAGCACAAAGTAATTTTTTTTAGAAATCAAAATATTACCCAGGAAGAACAAATTGCACTAGCTGAAAATTGGGGCCCACTTGAAACTCATGCGTATGTAAAAGGCCTGGATAAGCATCCTGAAATAGTAAGAATAGTAAAAACTAAGGATGAAAAAAATCAATGGGGTGAAAATTGGCACACAGATGTTAGCTACAATGTAAAACCTACAAAAGCAGTCATTTTAAAATCAATAAAAATTCCACCTGTTGGGGGAGATACATGTTTTTCAAATATGGAACTAGCATGGGAAACTCTTGATGAGAAAATTAAAAATAAAATTAAAGATAAAAAAGCTATACACAGCTCATTAGGTGCAGAATTTTTTATAGATAATTATAAAGGTATGTCGGGTCATGAAAAAAAAAATTATAATGAGTATTCAAATGAACATCCAATAGTTAGAACCCATCCTGAAACAGGAAAAAAGATACTTTATGTTAACTGGACTTACACAAAGCAAATAATTGGTTTAGGGAAAAAAGAAAATAATGAAATATTAAAAGAAATATTTGAACACCAGGCAAGATTAGACCTGACATGCAGATTTAATTGGACTGAAAATGCAGTTGCAATTTGGGATAATAGAAGTGTTATACATTATGCTATAGCTGATTTTTATCCAGGCAGAGGTTTGGGGCATGAAAGAATAATGGATAGAATTGCTATTGAAGGTGATCAACCACATTAATTTTAATGCATGTATAATATAGTCGATCAAATTATATGAAATACGATTATATTATTATTGGTGGAGGCTCAGCTGGATGTGTACTTGCAAATCGTTTAACTACCGATGGACAATATAACGTAGCTTTATTTGAAGCTGGAAAGCCAAGTGATATTTGGAAAGTAAACATGCCACTTGCTATTCTTTATACAATGCATGATCCAAAATATAATTACAAATATTATTCAGAACCTGAGCCTCAATTAAATAATAGAAATCTTTTTTGTCCAAGAGGAAAAATGATAGGTGGCTGTTCTGCTCATAATGGAATGGTTTATGTCAGAGGAAATCCTAATGATTTTCAAAGATGGGCATCATTTGGTTTAAAAGATTGGTCTTATGAAAAAGTTTTACCCTATTTTAAGAAAATAGAAACTTGGTCTGAAGGTGAAAATGATTATCGTGGTGGAAATGGAATTTTACCAGTAAATCAATCTAAAAATAAAAACCCTTTATTTAAAGCATTTGTCAAATCTGCAGGAGAGGCTGGATACAAAATTAATGAAGATATGAATGGTAAAGATCAAGAAGGATTTGGGATGTATGATGTTACTATTCACAAAGGAGAAAGAGCTAGTGTTTCCAAATATTACTTAAATCCTGCAAAAAAAAGAAAGAATTTAAAAGTTTTTACAGATGCATTTGTTGAAAAAATTATTTTTGATGGAAAAAAAGCAATTGGCATTCAAGTTAAAATAAAAAATAAAGTTGAAAAAATTTATGTAAATAAAGAGGTTATTCTAAGTGGTGGAGCTATAAATTCTCCTCAGTTATTGATGCTTTCAGGGGTTGGTCCAAGTGAACATCTTAAAGACAAAGGCATTGATGTTGTTCATAAACTTGAAGGTGTTGGCAGAAATTTACAAGATCATTTAGAAACTTATGTGCAACAGGAGTGTAAAACTTCAGACACTTTGTATTCCTATGTAAATAAATTAAATATGTTGAGAATTGGTATCCAGTGGTTTTTATCTAGAACTGGTCCTTGCTCAACCTCTTTTTAGAAGCTGGTGGTTTTTGCAAATCTTCACCTAAAAGGGAATATCCAAATATTCAATTTCATTTTTTTCCTGCTTTTGTGGTTGATCATGGGTTGGTTGATCCTGATCGTCATGGTTATCAACTACATGCAAGTCCAAATCATCCAAAAAGTAGAGGTCACATTACTTTAAATAGTTCTAATCCTTATGATTATCCAAAAATTCAATTTAATTATTTAGAACATGAAGATGATCTTAAACAAACTATAGAATGCATTCATGTAGCAAGAAAAATTCTTGCTCAAAATTCTTTAAAACCCTTTGCTGGAAAAGAAACTGGACCAGGAGAAGATGTACAAACAGACAAGTTATTTGAAGAATATATTAGATCTAAAGCTGAAACAGCTTACCATCCATCTTGCACCTTAAAAATGGGAACAGATAATATGAGTGTGGTTGATGAGAAACTTAAAGTTCATGGGCTAGAGAATCTTAGAGTGGTTGACGCATCAGTTATGCCTGAAATCACAAGTGGGAACCTAAATGCTCCAACATTAATGATAGCTGAAAGAGCATCAGATTTTATCCTTAATTCGTGATGCCCACTCAAAATAAAGTTAAAGGTATTCTTTTTATTTTACTTGGGATGGCATTTTTTTCTATTCAAGATGCTTTAATTAAATTCATCTATGAGGATGCAGCTTTATATGAATTATACTTTGGAAGAACTTTTGTTGCATTAATTTTATTGGTTGCGTATCTTAAACTTTCAAAACAAAAAATTATTTTAAAAACTCATTATCCCCTTTTAACGATATTCAGAGTTATATGTTTCTTTTTTGGATTTAGTTTTTTTTATATTTCACTTACATACATGTCCCTTGCAGAAGCAAATGCACTTTTTTTTTCAAGTCCTTTTTTTGTTTCGATTTTAGCTACTATTTTCTTAAAAGAAAAAGTTGGTATCAGAAGATGGTCTGCAATTTTATTAGGGTTTTTAGGGGTATATATTGTTTTGAATCCAAATTTTAATGATTTTGATTATATGAAATTAGCACCTGTTGCTTGTGCACTATGTTATTCAATATCAATGACAATTACAAAAATAACTTCAGAAAAAGATAATGTTTATACTCAAATGATACATTTATATTTAGGTGCACTTTTAATTAGTATTGTTTTTTTTATTTTTACAGGTCAAGGACAGTTTGATAATTTTAGTGATCCAGCATTTCAATTTATTTTTAGAGAATGGTTTACAAATCCATCATATGCTTGGCCATTTATTGTTGTGATGGGATGTATTGGTACATTTGCATTTTATTTTGTTTTTAGTGCATACAGTATTGCATCACCCTCAGTTGTTTCTCTTTATGAATATTCTTTAATAATTTGGTCAATATTAACAGGATATATTTTGTTTAATAATACTCCAACCCAAAGAACTTTAATTGGTGTTGCTATAATTATAGGGGCAGGTCTATATATTTATCTAAGGGAAAAAACAAAAGATCAATTGATAGCCACTGATATACCATCAAGATAATGAGAAACTATATACCAACTATTAATATTTCCTCTTTATTAAAAAATAACTTTAATTCAATTTCTTCTAAAAAGACTATAAAGAAAATTGAAGTTGCCTGTATTGACGTTGGTTTTTTTCAGATCACTGGGCATGGGATCAACAAAAAAAATATTTATGATATTTCAAAAGTAGGAAATAATTTTTTTAACTCATCCGTTAAAAATAAAATGAAATTAGCTCCAATAAAATGGAACCAATTAAATAAAAATGTTTATAGAGGTTATTTTCCAAATGATGTTAACGGAAAAGAAGGATTAGACATAGGGGATCCTAAAGTAACAAAAAAAGACGCATTAAAATTAAAAAATCAATACATAGAATACCTTCAGCTTAATAAAGCTATAAATAAAAAATCAATAAATGTATTGAATAATTATTTTACTCAACTGTTTGTTTTAGGAGAGGTTTTATTTAAAGGTATCATCAAACTTTACAAAAAAGATATTTCAGATTCAAAGTTAGCTTTTTCTAGATTAAAAACTTTAAGCACTTTAAGATTTAATTGTTATCCAAATCAAAAAAGCCCAGTTGAAATATCCAAACAAGATGGTGTTGCTTTAGGATGCGAAACGCATGTTGATAGTGGGATTTTTACAATTTTATATCAAGACAAAAAAGGAGGGCTTCAAGTGCAGAATAGAAAAACTAAAAAATGGCACAACGTTCCTCATAACAAAAATGCCTTAATTGTAAATACAGGTTTGGCTTTACAATTCTTAAGTAAAGGAAAATTTAAAGCTACAAATCATAGAGTTCTTTGGAATAAAACCAAAAGAATGTCTATTCCTTTTTTCTTTGAACCTTCTTATGATTTCAAAATGAGTCACTCTTTTTTAAATAAATCATTAAGAAATAAAAGTAATAATATTTTTTTTTATAAATTTTTAAATCAATCTCTAAAAAAATTTGTTGAATACCAAAGATAAAAAATATTTTAAAGAAAATTAATATTATTGGATATCAAAATACAATAAAATCCACTAATCTATACCAAGGTGTTTTTTTCTTTTATTGACCCAAGTTCGAATTAGATGGTCAAATACCAAGCCTATGAAAGCAACACAAAGACCTAGCGTTAATCCTATACCCGCACCTTTTTTATCAGATATAGCTTTTAAAATATACTGTCCCAAATCCTCAGTTCCAATAAATGCTCCAATAATTACCATAAATAAAGCAAATACAATTGTTTGATTTAAACCAAGCATCATGTGAGGAAGTGCTAAAGGGAATTCAATTTTCAACAACCTTTGTATCTTCGTAACACCTGACATTGAAGCTGCATCATGTAAAGAAGATGGAACACTTCTTAATCCTTCAATCGTATATCTTGTGGCAGGTATAGTTGCATAAACAACTACTGCAATTAATACTGATGTGTCTGTAACTCCAAAAAGCATCATAACTGGAATTAAGTATACAAATGAAGGGAATGTTTGAAAAATATCACAAACTCCCAACATAAAATTTGTGGTATGTTTATTCTGAAAACATAAAGTACCAACAGTAAAACCAATTATACAAGATAAGATAACTCCAAAAGTTGCCATATATGTAGTAACTAAAGCTCTGTCCCACCACGGACTTAATGCTATAAATAATGTCAAAGCACCCACTACAAAAGCTGAACGTATTCCTCCAATTATATATCCAGCACCCATCACTAAAACAAATGTTGCAACAATAGGCATACGTAAATAAGAAGCACGCATAGGCTGCAATACATCAACTATTAACCATGTATTAAAAATTTTTAAAGTTTGAAAAAAAGTATCCCAAATCCAATCAACCCCTTTATTCCAAAAATCTGCAGTTGATATTCCTTTGTTGTGAGGAATTTCATATAAATAATTAAAACCTTCTTTAAAGTAAAAAGATCCAACATAAGCAAATATAATTCCAATCAATATTGCACCAGAAAAAAATAATAAATTTTTATAACGTTCAAAGAAAGTTAGGTTGCCGAAATAATCTGTTTGTTTATTTGCCCAAGCTAAAGATAATTTATCTAGTAATATCGCAATTAAACTAATACATAAACCTGCTTCCAACGCTAATCCGATGTTTAGCTGATTTAAAGCTAATAACAAATTAAATCCTAAACCTTTGGCGCCTATAAAAGCTGAAATTACTGCCATAGAAAAACACACCATAATAACTTGATTCACTCCAATCAAAATATCTCTTCTTGCAGTTGGGATTAGTACTTTAAACATAAGCTGTAAATTATTACATCCACTCATTCGGCCAGCTTCAATAACCTCGGGCGATACTCCTCTGAGACCTAACAAAGTTAGTAGTATCATTGGTGGAACAGCTACAACCATGGTTATAATTACTCCAGCATGATCACCAACACCAAAAAGAACAATTGCAGGAACCAATACAGCGTATTGAGGCATAGTCTGCATAACTAAAAGTATTGGATATAAAGCTTTTTCAACACGTTTACTTTTGAATGCTGCAATCCCTAAGCCCAAACCAAAAATAAAGGATAGTGGTGCTGCAACCAATATAAAAGAAAGTGTTTGCATTGAAGGTTTCCATTGACCAAAGATAGAAATATAAATCATGACTATAGCAGCGAATAAAGCTAAACCCTTGCCACTTAATTTATACCCAAGTATTGCTGCACCCGCTGCAACAATTGTCCAAGGTAACCCTGGCAATTCTGCCCAAGAATTTTCACTTATCCAATCCCAACTTGTAAAGGCAACAATTGTTTCAACGCCACCTAATAAAATCTCTCTAATTAATTCAATAAGAAATGTTATAAATGAAGTTAAATTTCTTGTTATTTGTAAAACTAAAGGGCGAGTTTTAAATTCTTGAGTATCTTCATTCCAAAATTCCATTGGCATCCAATCATTCATTAAGAAAAATAATGAATCATTTATCCAAATAGGTAGCCATCCAAGTAAAGGAGGTAATCTCCAAAAAACATCAAATGCATAATACCTTACTTCTGCGCCAAAGAGTGTGTAAGTGCTTTGATTTGGATCTTTAATGAATTCTGCTTGACCTCTAATAAATTTATAAGTTTCTGGAACATCAATTGCAAAACATAAAGTAAAAAAAGCAACTAACAAAAATAACCATTGAAATATTTTTGGATATTTTTTTAATAATTCCATATTCTAATCATTTTTTTTTTTCCCACCAAAAACTGTGTGTATTATTTTTGATGGATGAACAGTGCCAACAATTTGATTGTTTTCATCAATTACAGATACAGACTTTTCTTGAGTTAATATTTTTTCAGCAACATTTTCAATAATTTCATTTCTTAAAACTTTTAAATCACTTAAATTTTCATTATTTGGTTTTTCCATCACATCTTCTATTTTTAAAACCTTCTCCCTAGGAACTTCCTCAGTAAATTTTTTTACATATTCTGTTGCTGGATTTAACACAATATTAGCTGGAGTATCTAGTTGTTCAATTATACCATCTTTCATTATTGCAATACGGTCAGCAAGTTTTAAAGCTTCATCAAAATCATGTGTGATAAACATAATTGTTTTTTGTAATTTTTCTTGAAGTCTCAAAAATTCATCTTGCATCTCTTTTCTAATTAACGGATCTAATGCAGAAAATGGTTCATCTAAAAACCAAATATCAGGTTCAACAGCTAATGATCGAGCAATACCTACTCTTTGCTGTTGTCCACCAGAAAGTTCTCTTGGAAAATAATTTTCTCTACCATCAAGACCAACCAGTTTAACCATTTCCATTGCTTTATTAATACTGTCTTTAGTTTTAATGCCCTTGATTTGAAGTGGGAAAGCAATATTTTCAACAACTGTTTTGTGCGGAAGCAAGGCAAAGCTTTGGAATACCATTCCCATTTTATTTCTTCTAAGTTCAATCAGCTCTTTGTTATTTAATGAAAGTAAGTCTTGACCTTCTATAAAAATTTTTCCAGCAGTTGCATCTGTTAATCTAGAAATACATCTTAACAATGTTGATTTCCCTGAGCCTGATAAACCCATCACAACTAACATTTCACCTTTTGAAACCTCAAAAGAGGCATTGTTAACACCCACTATACATCCGTTTTCTTGAAATATTTTGGCATCTACATTTCCATTTGCATCTTGAAGCATCTTTTTGGCATTTGTTCCAAAAATTTTATAAACAGATTCACATTTGATTACTGTATCGGTCATAATGTTTTAATAAGTTATACGAAATAAAAATAAAAAACACTTTTTATATTATTTATACTTATCGTTTTTCTCCTTAAAAGTTTTTAATAAAATAAACTCTTGTATCAATTCCAGTACTTAAAAAATTTAAAACCTCTCCTTTAACAGTAATTATTTCATCTACTCCAACATTATTTCCACTAACTGTAAAACCTGCAAAGCATTTATTATTTTCCTTATTCCATTTAACAAACGTTTCATCAATTTTATTTCCGTTAATAGTATAAATATGATGTGCTCTAAAATTCAAAAAATTGGCACCCATAATTGCACGTTGAGGAATAATCTTTGTTGCGTTGCAGACTTTTTCATATTGCTCTAAAGACAACTTATAATGATCAGTTCCATCATAAAATACTAAAATTCCTGATGGCAAACTTGAAATCAGTTCATTTTGCTTTCTTGTCTCCGTAATTCTTTCTTCTTCTTTTTTCATTTTAGCAATTAGTTCTTCACCCTCACCAAAAATATTATTTAAGATAGCAAAGGAAAAAATTACAATAATTATTAAGATGATAAGACCTCCAAATTGTCTTACTGGCTCAGATATCTTCTTTAATTTATTTGAATATATATTTTGTAACATTTTTATCTATTCTTGAAATTTGCCATTTTTCCAAATTCCTTTTTTTTCTTTTCCATCGGACCATGTAAATGTTCCCTCTCCATTCATAAACCCATTGGCCCATTCCCCATTATAAGTTGCACCGTTTGGAAAGGTCAAAATACCCTTTCCACTCCACACACTATTTTTAAACTCACCTTTATAAATATATCCATTAGGCCAAGTCTCAACTCCTTGTCCTTGTTTTTGTGTGCCAATCCAATTGCCTTCGTATGTTGTCTTGTCAGTGTAAGTCCATTTACCAAAGCCATCTTTACAGTTTCCTTCACAACCTGTCTTTCGAGCTGATACTGATGTTGCAACTAAAAAACTTAAAGCTATATAAAATAAATATTTTTTCATTTTTTTAAATTTAGCTACATAGGTAAAAAGAAATATTTTTTTCAAGATTATCACTTTTTATACCTATTGTAATTTCGTGAACTAATTCACCCGATTTTCTGTTAATTATACCTGATTCTGAGTAATTTTTTCCTTCATCAAAAGCTTTGAATAAAACTATATCTTTATTTACAACTTTTACTTCAAATTTTGCAGTTTGTGAGAGGAACAGTGATAACCCGTTGATCAAAAGTTTTTCTGGTTGCTTTGCATCGATTTCAAATTTATCTAAATTTTGATCATCTAAATCTTTTGCTAAAAAAGTTTTATAATTATACTCTGAGTTCTTAAGTATTTTCTTTTCTAATTCACATACAAAATCAATTTTGATATCTTCTTGTATGTCTATATTTTTTGCAAAAGAAGAATTAAAAGCTAATAGACTGATAGATATAAATAAAAAAAACTTTATCATTTAATTAATAGGTCCGTAATTTGAATTTGTGCGAAAGCACATTCTTTAAAAAAATCCCCCCCAACATTGTTGGGAGAGATTTCAATTTATTAACTGTTACCCTTATTTAGTAAAAGCTTGCCAAACACTCTTATTATCAGCTAACCATTTTTTAGCTGCATCTTCATGAGTCATTTTGTCAAGGTCAACTAAAGCAGCCATTGCACCAATGTGACTTGTAGAGAATGACATTTTTTTAAATGCCGCTGCTGCTGCTGGATGAGTTTTTGGAAAGTCTGCATTTACAGCTTTTTTCAAATAACCATCTGGCGAACCACATTTTCCATCACCACCGTCTTCTGGTCTACAACCTGCTGAATATGGAGGGAAATCTATAAAAGTAAAACCAGCACCATCTGTAAAGTTTGGTGTCCAGTTGAATATTATAGTTCCTCTTCCCTCTTTTTCAGCTGATTTAAGTTCTGCCCAAAGTGCATCTGCACTTCCAGCAAATTTAACAGTCCAAAGATCTCCAAGTCCTAAAGCATCAACCCTTTGAGGTATTAAATCTCCATGCCAACTTTGTGGACCTTCTAGCATTCGTCCTTTTCCACCTGAGTCAGGTGTTGTAAAGTTTTTAGCACAAGCTGGATTTTTTAATGCAGTCCAGTCTGGAAGACCAGGACATAATCCTTTTTCAGTAACCCAGTTTGGATATCCCATATCTTCAAGCGTTCGAGCTTCATGATCTCCCCAGTCAACCAAACCACCTTTGTCTAGCGCTGTAGTAAATGATTTTCCAAACGCAGATTCCCACACTTCATGAGATAAACTTACATCGCCGATACGAATTGCTTCATAAACTGCTTGTGAGTTTGTGTTTACATATTTTACATTATTTCCCATACTTTTGAAAATTCCACCAATAACATGAGCCATTACAATTTGGCTGGACCAGTTATGAGTTGGAATAACGATAGGCTTTTTACTATCTGCTGCATTAGATACTCCCGCAAAACTAACTGCTGAAATTACCAAGGCAGATATTAATGATACTATTTTTTTCATTATATTCTCTCTCCTTAATATTAATGTTTAAGTAAGTATGTTCTCACTTATTAAATTTATAGTCAATGGCCTTTGATTATATTAAGTTAATGTTAAATTATTTAAATTTATACTGGCAATGCTACATACTAGTAACGATATAAGAAATCCTGGCTTAAGAACATTACCACCTGGAGTTGAAAAATATTTTGTAAGAGGTGGTGGGCTTTCTATAATAGAAGTTTTGCCAGAAGATAAAATAGAAATCATTAATGAAGAAGGAAGACAAATTTGTGAAATAATTGTTTTTAATTCAAAAGGTAAATCTGATTTATCTATTTTAAATTTGAAAGAAAATGCTAATGCAGATTTTTCAAAAAAAACTATTGCTAATGATGAAAAAATTTCAAAGCTGCTAAAGAAAAAAAACCTTGATTTAAATAATGCTAAATCATCCATTGTTTTTAACGATGATTGTATGATGGGTGAAAAAATAACGTTAACCTCAAAAGATAAATGTGTGGTTATGATTGCGTCACCTGGTGATATTATTAATGTCCATGAACAAAATCCACCTACAGATTTAACTATTTTTTTAAATAAAGCTAAATTTATTGAAACAGATGAACAATTTATTTTGCCAGATCCGCTTAGTGATCCAATTATTGAACAACTTGTAAAAAGAAGAACTGCTGAAACTTATGAGGTAAAAGCTGGTGAATATATTCAGATAATTGATCCAGGCGGAAGGCAATGCTCTGATTTTCTAGCTTTTGATACACAAAAATTAAATGACGGCATTGAAAGTATTATTGATGATAAAGCAACAAGAACCTTTATGGGTGGTGCTTACCCTGGGCCTGGTTTGTTTTCAAAGTTTTATGATGGTGATCATGAAGCTATGATTGAAGTTGTAAGAGATACAGTTGGAAGACATGATACTTTCAATCTTGCTTGCACATCAAAATATTATGAAGATATGGGTTATATGGGTCATATTAATTGTACTGACAATTTTAATAATAGACTGGATAAGTATGACATCAATTCTAGAAAAAGTTGGTCTGCAATAAATCTTTTTTTTAATACTGCAATTGATGCTAATAATGTTGCATCTTTTGATGAACCTTGGTCAAGACCTGGAGATTATGTTTTATTTAGAGCTTTAAAAGATCTAACATGTATATCATCAGCTTGTCCTTGTG
Organism: Candidatus Pelagibacter sp. Uisw_092; assembly: GCF_047729545.1. Taxonomy (GTDB): domain Bacteria; phylum Pseudomonadota; class Alphaproteobacteria; order Pelagibacterales; family Pelagibacteraceae; genus Pelagibacter. The sequence goes on from NZ_CP159824.1 coordinate 881,581, forward strand.
ATGTTGATGGTGCAAATGGCTGGAATCCCACTGATATTTTTGTTAGGACTTATTCAAAGGAAAAAAAGTATTCAAAAGCAATAGCATTTAGAATGAAAACAAACTCAGAACCTAAACTAACTCAAGAAACAGGTTTCCATAAAAAAACTTCGGAGCTAACAAGAAACTTTGTTGAGTATAAAGGTTTTTGGCTTGCTAATAATTTTACAAATTCAGGAACTATAAAAGAATATACGGCTTGTAGAGAAAGTGCGATTGCAACAGACTTATCGCCTCTTAGAAAGTTTGAAATTCTTGGACCTGATGCGGAAAATTTAATGCAATACACGCTTACTAGAAATGTAAAAAAATTATCAGTAGGGCAAGTTGTTTATACAGCTATGTGTTATGAAAATGGCTGCATGCTAGATGATGGTACTTTATTTAAATTAGGACAAGATAATTTTAGATGGATTGGTGGAGATGAATACAGCGGTGAATGGTTAAAAGAACAAGCTAAAAAGAAAAATTATAAAGTTTGGATTAAATCTGCAACAGATCACATTCATAACATTGCAGTTCAAGGTCCAAATAGTAGAAAGATTTTAGAAAAGTTTGTATGGACACCTCCAATACAACCATCCATCACTGAACTTGAATGGTTCAGGTTTAATATTGCAAGAATAGATCATGAAACAGGTACGCCAATTGTTATTTCAAGAACAGGTTACACTGGTGAACTTGGCTATGAAATTTGGTGTCATCCAAAAGATGCTGCAGAGGTTTGGGATAAAGTTTGGGAAGCTGGTAAAGAGTTTGATATTACTCCATTAGGCTTAGAAGCTTTAGACATGGTTCGTATTGAAGCTGGACTAATTTTTTATGGTTACGAGTTCGATGATCAAACAGATCCTTTTGAAGCTGGAATTGGTTTTACAGTTCCACTTAAAACTAAAGAAGATGATTTTATAGGTAAAGAAGAATTAATTAAAAGAAAAGCAAATCCACAAAAGAAATTAGTTGGTCTGGAATTGGTTGGTCATGAACCAGCAGTAAATGGAGACTGCGTTCATATAGGTCGTGGTCAAGTGGGTGTAATAACAAGTGGGATGCTATCACCTAAACTTGGAAAAAATATTGCACTTTGTAAAATAGATGTAAAATATTCTGAAATAGGAACAGAAGTTGAGATTGGTAAACTTGATGGTCATCAAAAAAGAATTGGTGCAAAAGTTGTTCCCTTCCCTTTCTATGATCCAACAAAATCAAGAGTTAGAGCATAATAAAATGCCTGATAACAGCAAAGATCTTTTAAATTTTTGGGAAGACCAGATGAAGCAATCACATACATCTAGTAACTATTTTTTTAGAAAATCCCCTTCACATTATCATATGATGTTACTTGTAATGTCAGCACATAAACTTAATGAAAAACTTTCTGTTGAAGGGCTAAAAACAAAATTATTTAAAACCTCTAGACCAAAATCGGCTTTGATAATTAATGAGGCTTGTGAAAAAGGATTCTTTCGTTTAGAAAAAACTTCAACTGATCAGCGAATAAAAAATATTATACCAACTGAGACTTTTATTAATGAGTTTAAACAATACCTGGTCACTTTAAAAAAGCTAAGCTATTAGCACCTAATTCAACAATCTCTTTAAGTTGATATCTTTTATATATAAAATTTAGTTATAAATATAATTATATTAATTACTTTTTAGAAAAAATAATGTTTTTATATGTCAACATTACCAACTAAAGCTAAAGTAGTAATCATCGGGGGCGGAATTCATGGCCTAAGTACAGCTTGGAAACTTTCGGAAACTTATAAAAATCCAGGTGACATTGTAATTCTTGAAAAGAAAGATACTGCAGCAGGTGCAAGCGGAATAGCTTGTGGTGTTATAAGAAACAACTATTTTCAACCTGCTATGAGAGAGTTAATGGCTCACTCTGTTTCAGTCTGGGAAAGTGATCCTAAGGCATGGAAATATAACGCTGTAGGATATTTACAAATATCTCCAGAAGTTATGCATGAAGATGTTGCTTCAATTTATGAACAACAAAAAGCTATTGGGTACGAATCAGAATTTATAGAAGGCGAAAAAGAATGCACTAAATATATGAAGGGAATGTTCGACGATTGGCAAGCCCAAGGAATAACATCTATACTTCATGAAAAAAAAGGTGGTTACGCATTTAATAAAGATTCTATTAAGGCTCTTGAAAGCAAATCTGTTACTAACGGAGTAAATGTAGTTAAAGGTGTAAAGGTTACAGGATTTAAAAGAGGCAGTAATAGCAAAGCTGTTACAGGTGTTGAAACAGACAAGGGAATTATTGAGTGTGAACAGGTAGTCGTTGGTGCTGGTCCTTGGGTTCGAGATTTTTGGAATATGTTAGAGCTGCCAAAATTTGCAAATATTAAAGGACAAGATGGAAAATTCCATAAAGAAGATATGTGGAAATATTGGATGTTACAGGAAGGTGTTATTGGTGTTGATAAAGATTTTCTAAGAATGAATGATGGTGGTCAACCTCCAGTAATGCATGTTGACTCTACTGCACCTTTATATTCCGATAAAACTAAAAAATTAATTACTGAAGAGCTTTGGGGAATTTATTATAAGCCAGATATTGAAGGTCTTGGTGTTCAGGGTGGTACCTCTCCTTACATAGTTGATAAACATTTTGATAAAGTGGATGTTGATCCTTATGGACTCGATTCTCCTGAGTTTCAAACTACAGAAGCATTTAATGATATGTGGTGTTCAGCTTTAGCACATTGTCAAAAAAGATTTGAAGGTAAATCGGATTTATATAGAAAAGGACCATCAGGTGGTCTTGGATGTATGACGCCAGATAATTTTCCAATCTTTGATAGATTTTTAGAAAATGTTTACATGATTGCTGATGCTAACCATGGATACAAAATGATTGGTGTCGGTGAACTTGTTGCAAAAGAAATTCTTGGAACTGAGAGTGAATTATTAAAACCGTTTAGATTCAACCGTTACGAGAAGGGTGAACTTCATCCAACTTCTAACAGTCCTTTCCCTTGGAGTTAAACTTCAAGCCTAGACACAAATAATTTTTTCAGTTACGGTTCCTTAAATAAAAATTCATTAGAGGGAGAGATAATGACAGATTTAGATAGACACGTTAGACAACCAGGTAGAGACAAATTAGTAAAGCAAGTTAGAGCTAAAATTAACGAGCTAGGCGTTGAATATATTTATTTTCAATTTATTTCTGTAACTGGAAGAGTTGTAGGTAAAGGTATTCCTACTGATCATTGGGAAAGAACTTGTGAAAAAGGATTTCAATTAGTTTACGGTGCTACAGCAAACTTATTTGTTGATCGTCATGGAGATTATATTGGTTATGGACCAGAAGCTAAAGAACTAGTTGGTATACCTGATCCTGAAACATTTTGTCAGCTTCCATGGGATAAAAAAGTTGCAAGAGTATTTGTTACTTGCTTTAGAAATAGAGAAGAAAGAGAAAATCCAGGTGCACATTTAACTTCAGATTGCCGTGGAAATTTAAGAATACATGCCCAAGAATTTAAGAAGAAACATGGCTACCAATTAAGAGTTGGAACAGAACCAGAAATGATGTGGTTAACTAAGAATGAAGATGGTTCACCTACTGGTAAAGGTTTTTCTAAACCTTATTGCTATCACATAGATCAATTTGAGTTGTTAAGACCAGTTTTCATGCAAGTTTTTAAATACGCTAGAGCAATGGGTTTTGACATGATACAAGGTGATCATGAAGATGCACCAGGGCAATTAGAATTAAACTGGATGTACGATGATGTTTTAAGAAATGCAGATAGACTTTCAACTTATAGACAAATTTGTGCGCAGGTTGCTAGAGAATTTAATTTGATAGCTTGCTTTATGACAAAACCTTTTATGGGAGTGTCAGCAAGTGGTTGTCATACAAATATGTCTTTGTGGAAAGGTGGAAAAGATAAAGTTAATAAATTATCCCACAAATCAATACCAGCTATGGATGATGTTTTCACTTATGTTGAAGGTGGAACTAATTATTTTATGCCTGACACTAAAGATATTCAATTACCAGGTAAAGTTGGATTAAAAGCGATTGGTGGAGTAATGAAACATTTGGGTGCACTGACTGCAATTGGTTCTTCAACTGTTAACTCATATAGAAGATTGTGGGATACAGGATTTTGGGCGCCCGTTTATGCAGACTGGGGATTTCAAAATAGAACTTGTGGTTTAAGAGTTTCTGCTCCAGGTAGATTTGAATATCGTTCTGTAGATTCAATGCATAATCCTTATTTAATGGGATCTGGATTATTAAAATGTTTTGATGACGGAATAACAAATAATATTGATCCTGGAAAACCTGAGTCTAGAAGTATGTACGATGCTCAAGCTGCTGGAAAAATAGTTAAAAAACTACCAATGAGTCTTGGTGAAGCTTTAAATCGTTTAGCAGAAGATGAGGTTATAAAATCAGCTATGCCAGACGAAATGTATAAAGTTTTCCATTGGTATAAAAATGATGAATGGGAAAAATTTTTAGGTGCAACAACGCAGTGGGATCTAGATACGTATCTGGACTGCCTACCATAGTCTTTAATAAAAATAGGGGAAATATATGTGTGGAATAGCAGGGTTAATACATAGAGGAAAATCATCAAATGTAGGAAGTGAACTACAGGGAATGCTTCAGGCTTTAAAGCATAGAGGGGAAGATTCTACTGGTTACGCTCTGTATGGAGATACGGATGGTAAAAATTTTATTATGCGTTTCAAAGTTGGAGAAAATGTTGGTGAGGGAAGTTCATCGATAATGGAGGATGTTTCTGTATATGATGAAAGAAAAAAGATAGTTGATCAATATTTGTCTGAGTTAGGTGCTAAAATAGTAAAAGAAGAAAGAGTTCTGCCCTACTCTTTAAGATATGAACTAGCTTATGATGTTAAAGATCTACTAGAGTTTTCTCAAAAAATTGAGAGTATTCCAGGAGTAGAAATTCTTTCTATGGGAAAATCATTAGAGGTAATTAAAGATTTAGGAAATGCTCAAATGGTTTGTGATAGATATAGTTTAGATAAAGTAGTTGGAACTCATGCAATTGGACATGCAAGAATGGCGACCGAATCAGGTGTGGATATTAAGTCTGCTCACCCTTTTTGGGGTTATCCTTTTAGTGATGTTTCTGTAGTTCATAACGGTCAATTAACTAACTACTGGAATAATAGAAGAATGCTTGAAAATAAAGGCATGAGATTTATGTCTGAATGTGATTCAGAATTGATTGCTGTTTATATTGCTCAAAAAATGAGAGAAGGTGCATCACTTGAAGAAGGTATGAGGGCTTCTTTAACGGGTCTTGATGGAGTATTTACATATTTTGTTGCGACTAAAGATTCTTTGGGAATGGCAAAAGATACTATGGCTGCAAAACCTTTGGTTCTTTATGAATCAGATGATTTAGTAGCAATGGGTTCAGAAGAAATAGCAATCAGATCAGTTCTACCACAAGAGATAGATACATATGATCCATATGATGGAGAGGTAAAAGTATGGCAAATTTAAAGACTACAGAAAATAAAACAAAGTCCCAGTCAATGGGTATGCACTCCGAAGTTTTGACAGGAAGAACTCAACAAAAGTTTTTTAATCCTGATGAAGCAGAAAACTTTTATTATTTTGGCACTTATGATGTTGATTTTAATAAAAGAACAGAGCTGGATGTTAAAGAAATGACAGCTCCAGAAGCTAATAAAGAGATAGATAATTTAATGAGCCAAGGTTTTGGAACAATCGTAATCAAAAACCCTCAAGGAAAACATAGTTTAGGTGTTGGTATTTTAAATAAACTAAATTTAATTTTTGAAGGAAGTTTAGGTTATTTTGGTATGGGTTCTTGTGACGGACCTACTGTAAGAATTAATGGTAGAGTTGGTTGGTCTTGTGCTGAAAACTTAATGGCTGGAAAAGTTGTTATAGAAAAAAATGCTGGATCTTGCTTTGGCGCTGCTATAAGGGGTGGCGATTTAATTTGCAAAGGAAGTGTTGGTGCAAGAACTGGAATTGACATGAAGGGTGGAACTATCATTGTTGGTGGTGATGCTGGAGCTTTTACAGGTTTTATGATGCAAAGAGGAAGAATTATTATTCTAGGTGATGTTGGAATAAATTTAGGTGATTCAATGTATGATGGTACTATTTTTATTGGTGGTAAAATTGGTTCTTTTGGAAGTGATGCTGTTCCATCAGATCTTACAGATAGTGACCAAGACTGGTTAAAAAGAAAATTAAAAGTTGCAGAGATAGGTGAAAAATTTGATGTCAGTAAAATGACAAAAATAGTCGCAGGGAAAAAACTTTGGAACTATGATAATCTAGAACCTCATGAAAAGAAAGGAGCTATCTAATGGCTAAAAAGAAAGTTAAAAAAAGTAGTAAAAAGTTAAAAAAAACTATTGGAAATGTTGGTGGTAAAGCTGATGTTCATGCACACGAAGAAGGCAAAAGAAACAAAAGTCTATTAGGTCACAACGCTATTTTTACTCCTGAAGTTATAGACGATATTCATATTAAAGCTCAACTTGGAAGATACAGAATGCGTGGAATGGCATTAATGAAAAAAATTCCTACATTTGATGATTTGGTTTTTTTACCAGGAACTCTTACAAGATTTGTAATTGAGGGTTATAGAGAAAAATGTGAAACTAAGACTATAATCGGACCAAATTGTGAAAACCCAATTGAACTAGATATTCCAGTTTATATTACAGGTATGAGTTTTGGAGCACTTTCTTATGAAGCAAAAACTGCTTTAGCAAGAGGAGCAACAATGGCTGGGAGTGCAACATGTTCTGGTGAAGGTGGAATGATTCCAGATGAGAGAAGATATTCCGAAAAATGGTATTACCAATGTATTCAATCAAGATATGGTTTTAATCCTCATCACGCTCAACTAGCTGATGCAATTGAAGTATTTATTGGTCAAGGACAAAAAGTTGGAATGGGTGGACATTTAATGGGTCAAAAAGTTACTGATCAAGTTGCAGAAATGAGATCTCTACCATCTGGTATTGATCAAAGATCTCCAGCAAGACACCCTGACTGGTTAGGTCCAGATGATTTAGCTTTAAAGGTTGAAGAATTAAGACAGCTTACAAAAAATAAAGTGCCAATTCAGTTAAAACTAGGTGCATCAAAAGTTTATGACGATGTTCGTATGGCTGCAAAATGTAATCCAGACTCAATATTTTTAGATGGCATGGAAGGTTCAACGGGAGCTGGTCCTCACATAGCTGCTGCAAATACTGGTATTCCAGGAATTGCTGCAATCAGAGAAGCAAGAAGAGCTATTGATGATGTTGGTAAAACTGGACAAGTAACTTTAATTTATGCTGGTGGTGTTAGAGATGGTGCTGACATGGCGAAGGCTTTAGCACTTGGTGCTGATGCAATAGCAATTGGAACTGGCGCTTTAATGGCTTTAAACTGTAATAAAGATATACCAGAAGCAAACTTTGAAAAAGAAATGGGTGTAAAAGCTGGTGAATGTTATCACTGTCATACTGGTCGTTGTCCAGTTGGTGTTGCAACACAAGATCCTAAATTAAGAGCTAGATTAAATCCTGATGATGCTGCATTAAGAGTTTATAATTATCTTCATGCAATGACATTAGAGGCTCAACTTTTAGCAAGAGCTTGTGGTAAAACTAATATTCACTCTTTAGAACCTGAAGATTTAGCTGCTCTAACAATGGAGTCATCTGCATTAGCTAAAGTTCCGTTAACAGGAACTAACTATACTGTTGGTGTTGATAACTTTCACAAAATATAAGGAGTATTTATGGTTAAGAAAAAAACAAAAACAAAAGTAAAAAAAGAAAATCTAGGAGGTAAATCTAAAGAGACTGCTAGAGAAAAAATGATAGGGCAACATATTGGTTATAGATATGATGTTAACCTATTACCTGACTATAAGAAGATGACTCCATTCTTAAAAAAATACGTAGAAGCGATGGGATGGGATGATCTTAACTGGTTAGAAGATATTCATATGGGTTATGAAGAAGATAGACCTGCTGTATTTTGTAGAAATGCAAATGGTTGGGTTACAATTCCAAAATCAATCAAATTGCCAAATAATCAACAAGACAGAGATATGATTGCAAGAGAGCTTTTAGTTAAGTTTCAAATGTCTAAAAAGCACCCTCTTGTTGATTTGAAAAAAGCTTACCTTAAGTTTTAGCACCTCAATCAAAGGTTGATTATTTTTTAAAACTCGTTGCAGTTACTTGTTTATTTAAGCAATGTATAGTTTGTCACGTCTATATAAATTTTATAGTCTTTCTAAAAAATAATAGGAGAGAGATTATGGATGATCAATTAGGCGCTCTTACAGTTATATTTACAGAATTTTACTACTGGGTAACAGTAGTATTAATGTTCCTGATTCACGTCGGGTTTTGTATGTATGAAGTTGGAGCCTCACGATATAAACATCACCAACATACTTTAATGAAAAATACCATGGTAATACCATTAGTAACAGTAACCTGGTTTTTCTTTGGTTGGTGGATTTACTGGGCATTCCCAACAGGACCGGGAATAGCACCTTCAATAATGAATGAGAGTTCAGCATTAATTACTGACGAAAGTACTTTTAGTGCGAAATGGTATGTAGCAAATACTGAATTTATGGCTGTCAACTTAGGTGACCGTATAAGTGGAGTATTCTGGGCTGCATTCTTACTATTTTCATGGACAGCTGCTTCAATTGTTTCTGGAGCAATCATTGAAAGAATTACAACTTTTGCATTTGGTATTTTAGCAATTGCAATTGGATCTGTGTTTTGGACAATTGATGCTGCTTGGGGATGGCACTTTGATGGATGGATGCTTAAAATTTTAGGATATCATGACGCTTACGCATCAGGAGTAATTCACGCAATTGCGGGTGGATTTGCTTTAGGTGTTCTAATCGTTTTAGGACCTAGAATAGGAAAGTTCTCATCAAGTGGTGAACCAAGAAATATAGGGCCAAGAAACCCATGGCTAGTTACAATTGGATTATTTTTAATCTATACTGGTTTCTGGGGATTTTATGCGGCATGTAATATACCGATATTTGATCTTGGACCTGAATATGGAATGGAAGGTGTAACATACTGGACAGCAACAAACATATATGTAACCCCAACCACACTGAGTGGAATAACCTATAACTTCTTGATGTCATTATCAGGTGGATTATTGGCTGGATACGTGGTCGCAAAAGGTGATCCATTCTGGACTTACTCAAGTGGACTAGCTGGGATCATCTGTGCATCTGCAGGTAATGATTTGTATCACCCGATACAAGCAATGCTTATCGGTGCGATCGGTGTAGTTATTGCATACAAAATGCATTACTGGGTTGAACGTAAGTTCAAAATTGATGATGCAGTTGGTGCAGTAGCGGTACATGGTTATGCAGGAGTTGTTGGTCTTATAATTTGTGGATTTGTTTTAAATGGTTACCCAGCATCTGGATATAATGTTGGAGCTATGTGGGACGGGTCAACTTATGCATCAATCAATCCACTGGGACAATTCCTTGGAGCAGTTATAATGTTCGGAGTTCTTGGAATGTTACCAGGCTACGTTATTGCTAGAATACTAAGCGCTTTTGGTAAATTAAGAATACCGCGTGAAGTTGAAATAGCAGGACTAGACTATGAAATAATGGAGGACGATAGAGAAGCTGAAAAAGCAGTCGCCTCTTCAACTAGGTAAAGGAGAAAAAATATGGCTACAGTTACAAACTGGATAGATCATTTAAGTGCAAAAGAGGTTGTCGGAGCAGTTTATCCGGGGGCCGGATCCACTGAAACTTTACTAGTTATTCTTGGTGTAGTTTTTTGGATTGGCTGGCATGTTATAACTGCTAGATCTGAGAGTGAAAAACTTTCAAGATTAGCAAGAAAAAGACATGGTGCTAATGATCATAAGAGCAATATTACCGACTGGTAATATTAACTAAAAATTTGGGCGCTACTTAATTGTGGCGCCCTTTTTTTTTACGAAAATTATACAATCATGGATAGAAATAATAACGAAGATCACAGACCAAGTAAGATGAGAGGTGTCGTTTTTCCAAAAGCAAAGTATGGAGTGATAGCGGCTATTATCATCATTGTGGTAGGAAATATTTTCTACTATAAAGATTTTCTAGTGTCTCTAATAAAATAAACTTAAAAAAATTTATGTGTGGAATTGTTGGAATCTACTTAAAAACTAAAAAATTTGAAAAAAATTTAGGAAAGATGCTGTCAGGTATGCTTAATAATATGGAATCTCGTGGACCAGATAGTGCTGGCTTTGCAATTTACAAAGATGAAAATAAAAAAATATACAAGTTTTCTTTATGTATTAATGATTTAAACTTTAATAGCTTTAAGAAAGAAATAACTAAAAAAATTAAAAAAGCTAAACTTACTCAAATCTCAGATCATGTAATTCTAAAAACTCTAGAGCAGCCAAAGAAAGTAATTGAAATAATTAATTCTAATTTTCCTAAAGTATCTATAGTTGGGTATGGTCGATCAATAGAGGTATTTAAACAAGTTGGTAATCCTAAAGATGTAGTAAAAAAATTTAAATTAGATAGTTTTAGTGGCACTCATGGAATAGGCCATACAAGAATGGCTACAGAAAGTGCAATAACTACTGATGGATCTCACCCCTACTCAACTGGTGAAGATGAGTGTTTAGTTCATAATGGATCATTATCAAATCATAACAATTTAAGAAGAGAGCTCACTAAAAAAGGTAACGTCTTTAACTCTGAAAATGATACTGAAGTTGCTGCAGGATATATTTCTAACAGTTTATCAAATAATAAATCTTTAAAAGATACCCTTACATCGGGTCTTAAAGATTTAGATGGTTTTTATACATTTATTACAGGAACTAGAAAAGGCTTTGCAGTTGTTAGAGATGAAATAGCGTGTAAACCTGCAGTAATAGCAGAAACAAAAAACTATGTTGCAATAGCATCAGAATTTCAAGCTATGGCACATTTACCAGATGTAAATGGTGCAAAAATTTTTGAACCTGAGCCTGGTATTGTTTACTCTTGGGGAGATTAATGAAATTAGATTTAAAGAAAAAAAAATTAAGAGAAATTAACAGCACTCTTCAAAATTTAGATGTTAAAAAGAATGAAAGAGATTTTACAATTATAAATCCAGAAGGTAGTCACGCATTGTGTGCTGGATTAAATCAAGAAATGAAAGTTTTAATTAAAGGCCATGTTGGATATTATTGTGCAGGAATGAATCAAAAAGCACATGTAACGATAGATGGAAATGTTGGAACAGGTGTTGCTGAAAATATGATGTCTGGAACAGTACATGTTAAGGGTAATGCTTCACAATCTGCAGGTGCTACTGCTCATGGTGGATTACTTATAATTGATGGAGATGCTAGTTCAAGATGTGGTATTTCAATGAAAGGAGTTGATATTGTTGTTAAAGGATCAGTTGGTCATATGTCTGCATTTATGGCTCAATCTGGAACAATGTTAGTTTGTGGTGATGCTGGTGAAGCTTTAGGTGATAGTCTTTATGAAACAGATATTTTTGTTAAAGGATCAGTTAAATCTTTGGGTGCGGATTGCATAGAAAAAAAAATGGAAAAAAAGCATTTAAATAAAATTTCAGCTCTTTTAAAAAAAAGTGAAATAAAAAATATTAAACCAGATAGTTTTAAGAGATATGGTTCGGCACGAAAACTTTATAACTTTAATATCGATAATGTATCAAGCTATTAATAATGTCAGATAATAAAAAAACTCATCCTCGTATATCATGGACTTTTGATGAGTATACAAATTCAGAAATAAGAAGAGCAGCAGCAACTGGAATTTATGATATTAGGGGTGGAGGTTCAAAAAGAAAACTTCCTCACTTTGATGATTTGCTTTTTCTTGGTGCTTCAATGTCTAGATACCCTTTAGAAGGATATAGAGAAACCTGTAGTACAAAGGTGACTTTAGGAACACGTTACGCGAAAAAACCCTTGGAACTAGATATCCCAATTACAATTGCTGGAATGAGCTTTGGTGCATTATCAGGAAGAGCTAAAGAAGCTTTGGGACGTGGGGCAAGTATGGCTGGTACATCCACAACTACTGGTGATGGTGGGATGACACCAGAAGAAAGAGGACAGTCTAAAAATTTAGTCTATCAACTCTTACCTTCTAGGTATGGTATGAATCCAAATGACCTTAGAAAAGCAGATGCTATTGAAATTGTTATAGGACAAGGTGCTAAACCTGGGGGTGGTGGAATGCTTTTGGGTCAAAAAATTAGTGATCGTGTTGCCGAAATGAGAACTTTGCCCAAGGGTATAGATCAAAGATCTGCATGTAGACATCCTGACTGGACAGGTCCTGATGATTTAAAAATCAAGATTTTAGAAATAAGAGAAATCACAGGTTGGAAAGTTCCAATATTCATTAAAATTGCTGGAGCAAGACCTTATTATGATACGGCTCTTGCTGTAAAAGCTGGAGCTGACGTTGTTGTTCTAGATGGAATGCAAGGTGGAACAGCTGCTACACAAGAAGTTTTTATAGAGAATGTAGGCCAACCTACTCTTGCTTGTATTAGACCTGCTGTAGATGCACTACAGGATTTAGATCAACACAGAAAAGTTCAATTAATTATATCTGGTGGAATTAGAAATGGTGCTGATGTTGCTAAAGCAATGGCTCTTGGAGCTGATGCGGTTTCAATTGGTTCTGCTGCAATGATTGCATTAGGAGATAATGACCCTAAGTGGGAAAAAGAATATAATAAATTAGGAACTACTGCAGGAGCTTACGATGATTGGCATGAAGGAAATGATCCAGCAGGAATTACAACTCAAAAACCTGAGCTAATGAAACGTTTTGATCCTGTTGCTGGTGGACGACGTTTATCAAATTATTTAAAAGTAATGACGCTAGAAGCTCAAACAATAGCTAGAGCATCTGGTAAAAATAATTTGCATAATTTAGAGCCTGAAGATTTATGTGCACTTACAGTTGAATCTGCTGCTATGGCAAGAGTTCCATTGGCAGGAACTAGCTGGATACCAGGAGTAAAAGATAAAAAATAGTATTGTGAAGATTAATTAACAGTTGTAAATTAAGAAATAAAACATGCCTAAAAATTTATCTAAAATTGCAAAAGCTAAAAAAATTAAGTATTTTTTAATTAGTTTTGTCGACTTTTTTGGTGTCTTAAGATCAAAATTAGTTCCAGCACAGGCTATTGCTGATATGCAAAAAAATGGAGCTGGCTTTGCTGGATTTGCAACATGGCTAGATATGTCTCCTGCAGATGGGGACATGTTTGCACTACCGGATCCTGATAGTTTAATTCAATTACCGTGGAACAAAGAAATTGGCTGGTTAGCTTCTGATTTGTATATGTATGGTAAACCTGTAAAGGCTTCACCTAGAGTAATGCTTAAAGAACAAATTAAAAAATTGAATAAAAAAAATTTAGTCATGAAGTCAGGTGTAGAATGTGAATATTTTTTGATATCAGAAGATGGTAGCAAAATTGCAGATACTAGAGATACTCAATCAAAACCTTGCTACGATCAGTCTGCTTTAATGAGAAGATATGATTTAATCAAAGAAATATGTGACAGTATGATTGTCATGGGTTGGAACCCCTACCAAAATGATCATGAGGATGCTAATGGTCAGTTTGAAATGAATTGGGATTATACAGATTGTTTAACCACAGCTGATAGACATGTATTCTTTAAATATATGGTTAAATCATTGGCTGAAAAACATGGTTTAAGAGCAACGTTTATGCCAAAACCTTTTAGCAACTTAACGGGTAATGGCTGTCATGCTCACATTTCTTTATGGAATGGAAAAATTAATAAATTTTTAGATAATGGAGACAAGTTAGGTTTGAGCAAATTAGCATATAATTTTCTAGGTGGAATTATGAAACTTACTCAGCCTTTGACTGCATTTTTTAATCCAACAATTAATAGTTATAGAAGAATAAATGCACCACCAACAAAATCTGGTGCTACATGGTCGCCTAGTAGTATTTCTTATACAGGAAACAATAGAACTCATATGATAAGAATTCCAGATAAAGGTAGATTTGAATTAAGGTTAATGGATGGAGCAGTAAATCCTTATTTACTTCAAGCTGGAGTAATAGCCGCTGGCTTACATGGAATAAATAATAAAATAGATCCTGGTGAACCCTTATCTTGTAATATGTATACCGATCATAAAAATTACCCTAACCTAAAAAAATTACCTAACATAATTGAAGATGCATTGGATCAACTAGAAAGTAGTAAAGAAATTGAGGAAGCATTTGGGGGTGATACTATTAAAAGTTATCTAAAATTAAAGAGATCTGAAATTAAAGATTTTAATCAAGAGGAAAAGTTTGATAAAAAAAGCTCAGTAACTCATTGGGAAAAAAATAGCACTCTTGATTGTTAATAAAAATGAAATCAATCCTTCAGAAAGACCTTTGGTCCATTACATCATTTTCAAAAAATAAAGAATATAACTTTGATAAAGAAAATATACTCACTCAATTACCAGAAAAATTTATAGATGAAGCGATAGAGGCCATATCTAGCTGGGATAACTACACTCCTACTCCACTGATTAAATTAAATAAATTAAACGATGAATTAAAATTCCAAAATATTTACTACAAGGATGAAGATAAAAGATTTGAACTTAAATCATTTAAAGCATTAGGTGGAGCCTTCGCTGTTTATAAAATTGCAAGTGAAAAAAAGAACATAACAGTTTCGACAGCTACGGCAGGAAATCATGGAAGATCAGTTGCATGGGGTGCACAAAGGTTGGGCTTAAAATGTAAAATTTTTATAAGTGAATTTGTTAGTGAATCTAGAGCTGAAGCCATGCGTAATCTGGATGCTGAGGTTATTAGAGTTAAAGGGAATTATGATAATTCATTAAAGGAATGCATCAAACAATCTAATGCAAATAATTGGGAAATTGTACAAGATGTGTCTTGGGAAGGTTACAAAGAAGTACCAAAATTGATTATGGCTGGGTACACAATAATGGTTAAAGAAATTTTAGATGAAATAAACTCAAATTCGATAACACACGTATTTCTTCAAGCAGGTGTTGGGGGAATGGCAGCGGCAATGATTGCTGGCTTTGCAAAATTATCAAAAAATATCCCAAAGTTTATTACTGTTGAGCCAGAAAATGCAGATTGTGTATTTCAAAGCATTAAGAATAATAAACCTACAACTGTTGATATAAAAAAAGAAACAATAATGGGTGGAATGTCTTGTGGAGATGTTTCAAGTATTGCCTGGGAAATTTTAAAAAATTCTACTAACTACTGCTTAACCGTACCCGATGATGCAATCTCAACTACTATTGCAATGCTAGCAGAAAAACACTTATCTGATGAAAAAATAATAGCTGGTGAATGTGCTGTGCCAGGTATAATTGCGTTAATAGGCTCATTTAACAATAAAGAATACTTGGATAAGCTAGGGTTAAATGAACAATCAAATGTACTTTTATTTGGTTGTGAGGGTTTAACTGACAATGCAATGTATCAAAAACTTTTAAGCGATGGATTGCAAAAAATCTAAGTAAATATGACTAAAAAAGCTGTTGTTTGGATAAGAGAAGATTTTAGAATTGAAGATAATGAAGCCCTAGCTATTGCAACTCAAAATCATGAGTTTGTAAGTGCTCTTTATATTTATAAGCCAAAAAATTTTGATAAAAAAAGAGAAGCTCAAAAATGGTGGATCTCTAAAGCTTTAGAAAATTTTAAACTAGATCTAAAAAAGTTAAATATTACATTGGAAGTTCAATTAGGTGATGAATTAGAGATATTGTCAAATTTAAAGAAGAAAGATGATGTTACTGTTTATTGGAGTAAAGTGTATGAACCAGATGTAATTAATAAAGGTAAAAAGATAAGGGATCTATTCATTAAAAATGAAGTTCAATATAAATATTTTAAAGGGAATGTCCTTGTAGAATTTCAGGAAATGACTAAAGATGATGGTACACCTTATAAAGTATTCACTCCTTTTTGGAAAAAAACTGAACAACTTTATGTCTCAAAAGCACCTTCTAAATTTATAAAAGTTAAATCAAAAATAAAAAAAACAAATATATTTAAAGAATCAATTTCTATAAAAGAAATTTTACCTAAAAAAGATTGGTATAAGAAATTTGAGAAATATTGGATACCATCAGAACAAGAAGCAAAAAAATATTTACAAGAATTAATAAATAATAGAATTGAGGACTACGGTGAAGCACGAGATATTCCAGGTATTAATGGAACCTCCAAGCTATCTCCTTTCTTAAAGTTTGGACAAATACATGTGGAGACAATTTGGAAGAAATGCCAAGATATAAAAACTAAAAAAATGGGGTATAGAAAGTATATTAATGAATTAGGATGGAGAGAATTTTCTCATAGTTTAATTAATTACTTCCCACAAATGCTAAAAGGCAACCTTAGAAAAGATTTTGATAATTTTCCTTGGGTTAAAAATGATAAATTTCTTAAAGCTTGGAAAAGAGGTAAGACAGGATATCCCATTGTTGATGCTGGGATGAGGGAACTTTATGAAACAGGATGGATGCACAATAGAGTAAGAATGATTGTTGCTTCTTTTCTTGTAAAACATTTAAGAATTCATTGGAACGAAGGTGAAAAACATTTTAAAAATTGTTTGGTTGATTATAACGAAGCTAGTAATGTTGCCCAATGGCAATGGGTTGCAGGCTGTGGTGCTGATGCAGCTCCTTATTTTAGAATATTTAACCCAATTCTTCAGGGTGAAAAATTTGATAAAGATGGGATTTATACAAAGAAATGGGTTCCAGAACTTAAAAACATGCCTAATAAATTTTTATATAAACCATGGGAACTAGAAACCAAATACCAAGAGCAGATTAATGTAGTTGTCGGTGTCAACTATCCAAAACCAATTGTAGACCATGCCGAAGCAAGAAATGCAGCACTAGAGGCTTTTAAAACAATTAAGAAAAACTAATCACCTAAATAATGAAGAACAATCAATCTGTTTTGTTTCTTGATTCTATGCTCAAAAAGATACAACCCCTGCCAAGTACCTAATAATAACCCAGCATTTTTAACACTTAAAGAGATTTGATTATTAGTCAACGTAGACTTAATATGTGCAGGCATATCGTCTATTCCTTCGGTTAAATGAGTGTAAAGTGAATTATCCATAGGTACGAGCTTATTAAAAAAATTTATTAAATCAATTTGAACATATGGGTCAGCATTCTCTTGAATTATTAATGAAGCACTAGTGTGTTGGATGCTTATATTGATCATTCCATTATTAAATTCCTTATCTTTGACCCATTTGCTAATTTGGGTTGTAAATTCATATAATCTCTGACCATTTGTATTTAATTCTAAATTAAAAAATTCTTGCCTCATAGCTTGTTATATTTGATAGATGTTAATTCATATAATCGACTAATAGTTCTTTTAAATATTTCTTTTAAATCCTCTGAAGAACTTAATAAATCTAATTGCAATTGAGACGATATCATTAAAGGTTTTTTTTTTCATAAAGAATATCAATTAATGTAATAAATCTTTGTTGTTGATTGGAATTGTCACTATTAAAGATAGGAATATTTTCTATAACAATAAAATTACATACTTCAGATATTTTTATATAGTCCTCTGCACCAATATTTTTGGAACATAATTCCTTAAAATCAAAACGTGCTATTCCATTAAAATAATTTTTAATATTAAACTTCCTACCCTTAGTAGTTATAGTCATTTCTTTGTGAGAAAAGTTTTTAGTTATTTTTCTGAAAAATTTATTAAGTTTAAAATTTGTTATTTCATTCAGTGGGAAAAAATATCTTTCATTTTTATTTTTTGCAGATTTTCTATAATCTTCTTTGATAATCAATTTTGATTGGTAACATTTTTCTTTCATAATTTTGATAAAAGGAAGAAATTGATCTCGTTGTAATCCATCTTTGTAAAGATCATTTATTTTTGTATTTGATGAAAATAAAACTTTTATGTTCTTATCAAATATTTTTTTAAATAAAATACCTAAAATCATTGCATCAACAATATTAGTTACTTGGAACTCATCAAAATAAATTAGTTTAGATTTACTTTTTAATCTGTTGACAAATTCATCAATAATATTTACTTGTTTATTCTTTTTATTCTTAAATACAAAATCGTGAAAATTAATCATAAACTCATTAAAATGAAATCTTTGTTTAGTTTTTTCAAAATTAATATAAAAAAAATTTAATATCATGGTTTTGCCTACACCAACTTCACCTTGTAAATAAAAACCTGTTTTAGAATTATGTTTAATAAATATCTTTTTTAAAAGAGATTTATCAAAATTTTGTTTATAAAATAAATTTAATTCTTCTATTAAATCTAGTTGATTAAGATTAATTTCTAAATTATTTTTTTTACAGTAATTCTGAAATAATTTATCTAAATTCATTTTTTAATTTTAAAATCTATACCATATTCTGATCTCGGACCTTTTCTTAATCCAAAAGGACCTGATATAAAAATAGTTAAAGGTTTTGTTCCTTTTTTTAAGTCTACTCGATGCAATGTATTTGCAGATCTAAAACCAACATACCAGGGTGCCCTCCAAAACTTACCTTTTATTGTGGTCTCCCAGTATCCACCTCTTAAAATAATTGTTATATAAGGAAATGTATGATTATGAACTCCGTCACCGTGATCATCAGCTAACATTTCATGTATTAAAATATTAAATGGGAACCATTTAGGTCTATTTCTTAATAAGAGATAATATCTATTCATCCATGGTTTTGCTTCATCAAATTTTGGGTGGGTGGGACCCCTATCCAAAACTATTTTTTTACGCCCCAACTTATCTAATATTTTAAGGAACATGTTAATCTAATCTAATAATAGAGCTTTCAGTAATAACATATAAATTCTTATTTATAACAGAAGGTCTTGAAATCTTTTTATTATCTATTTTCAATATAGTATGAATTTTACCATTTGAAATTTTCACTACAAAAAGACGTCCATTGTCTGTCGATATATAAATTTTTTCTGTACCAACAATAAAACCTGTTGGCTTGAATTTGTTTTTTTCTGTCTGTTTTTTTTTATCACAAGGAACTCTTTTCATAGAAAAAATACTTTTTACACAAGTCTTTGGTCCATCACTGGAAAAAAAGCTTTGTTTTTTAAAATTGGTAAAAATATCGTTAATTCTAATAATATTTCCAGTTTTTTTTTCTAAAATAACCAAGTATCCTTCTTGGGAAATTGTGAATATAAAATTATTAATTATTGTTGGCCTTAAACTTGAGTTAATTTCTTGTATCCAGTTTATATTGCCTGTTTGTGTGTCTATAGAAAAAAACTGATTTTGATTATTTGAGAAAAATAATGTTTCTTTGTCCATAACAATTACAGATGTTTTTAAAAAAAAACCGACGTCATAAGCTAAGCTACTTTGTGTTGGTGTTTGCCACACAAGATCACCAGAATTTATGTCTACAGCACTAATATCTCCCAATGAGTTATTAAAATAAATCATTTCATCTTTAATTACTAAAGATAGTTTCTTTTGTGATCTTATTAGAGATTTTTGTGTTTTGTTATTCCAGATTTCTTTACCATCTTTTAAAGAGTATGCTCTTAGTGTGTTTGCAAAGTCAACAATATAAAAATTATTTTTATGAATCTTAATCTGTGAATTGTATGGAGCATTAGTTTTTTTTGACCAGATTAACTCTCCCGTTTCTATATCTAGAGCATAGAGTTTTGCAATATTATCAGCCACAATTAGAATTTTTTCATTATGTGAAAAAAATAATTTAGGTTTTTGTTTTTTTTCTGATTTTGAATAATAATTTTGTTTCCAGATTAAAGTAGATTTATTATCAAAGTTTAGAATTGAGCCTTTATTGTCAAAAAAAATAATATTATTTTTAATAGAAGTTATCTCATACTCATATTGATTAAAATTTTCTATTTTCTTAAACTTATATTTTGAGATATTTTCAAGTTTTCCATTATAATTTAGTCTACCATTATTGTTATCCAGCGTTTGGAGTGAGCTATTATTAATCGCTTTAGAGAAAATTTCTAATTTTAAACTGGAATTAAATTCTGATTTAAGTGCTTCTTTTTTTTTAAAAATTTCAATTTTATTTTCTTTATTTTCTTTATTTTCTTTTAATATTTTTTCTTTACTCCAAAATTTAGAATTTTCATGTAATGAGCAGCCAGTAAATAAAAATATAATTAAAAAAAATTTTAGAATATTATTCACCTAAATCTCTATTGAGTCTTTTTTGTGCCTCTATCTTAATTTCACTGTTAGCATTGGATAATACTAGAATCTGATTAAAAAATTCTTTAGCTTTTTCTTTTTCATTTTTTGAATAAAAATATTCTGCTATTAAATATAATGAATGTGATTTCCATATACTTTCTGAATTAATGATTGGATTAAGTATTTGTAATAAGTCATTTTCTGTTGAAAAGTCTGAATTAAATAACGCTTTTTTATATATAATTAAATTTTTAATTTCTTCATCTAGGTTTGTTTTATTTATCAATTTATCGAACAAACTATTAATTTCATTCTTGTTATCTATTAAATTATTATCGATCAAAAAATATAAGGCTAATGGTGAATAAGTTGAATCATTTTCATTTATTAATTTATTTAGTTGATCAATTGTTTTTTGTTTATCTTCTGTATTAAAATTTATTATTGTTATGTTAAATTGATTTGCTAATTTTACTTTGTGACGTTCCTCCATTTCTTTTATTAAAAGATATCCTATAAT
The DNA here is from genome assembly GCF_047729545.1 of Candidatus Pelagibacter sp. Uisw_092. Taxonomy (GTDB): domain Bacteria; phylum Pseudomonadota; class Alphaproteobacteria; order Pelagibacterales; family Pelagibacteraceae; genus Pelagibacter. The sequence goes on from NZ_CP159824.1 coordinate 902,475, forward strand.
TGCAACAAGTATAATTAAAAATCCTGCTATAATAATTTTTCTATTACTAATAAAAAAATTTTTTATTTTTTCATTTCTTGTATTAGAATCTATAATTGTAATCTCTTCGTCCATAATTAAATCATATTCCTTAATACATATTGAAGTATTCCACCATTTTTATAATACTCTAATTCGTTTTTAGTGTCTATTCTACATAGGGTTTTGATCTTTTTAATATCTCCAGAGGCATATTTTATTTCAACCTGAATATGATCTGATGCATTTATACCCTCTTCTATTTGAAGAACCGTTATTAATTCTGATCCAGTTAATTTTAGATTTAACCTATCATTTCCTTCAGTAAATTGTAGTGGTAAAACGCCCATTCCAATTAAATTAGATCTATGAATTCTTTCAAAGCTTTCTGCTATTACAACTTTTACACCTAATAGCTTTGTTCCTTTAGCAGCCCAATCTCTTGATGATCCTGTTCCATATTCTTTTCCACCTATAACAGCAAGATCTGTTCCTCTTTTTTTGTATTTCTCTACAGCATTAAAAACTGGCATCACTTTTTCTTCTGGATATAGTTTTGTAAACCCACCCTCTGTTCCAGGAGCCATTTCATTTCTTATTCTAATATTTGCAAAAGTTCCTCTCATCATTACTTCGTGATTGCCTCTTCTTGATCCATAGGAGTTATAATCCGCTGGAAGTATTTGATGTTCCATAAAATACTCACCTGTTGGGCTTTCTTTTTGAATATTTCCTGCTGGAGAAATATGATCAGTTGTAACCATATCTCCTAAAATCAAAAGTGGTCTTGCATCTTTAATAGGTTTAAACCCTTCTGGCTGATCGGATAAATTTTCAAAAAATGGTGGTTTCTTCACATAAGTTGAACCAGAATCCCAATTATAAATACTTGTGTTTTCAGTTTTAATTTCTTGCCACTGCTTAGGGCCCTCTGAAACATTTGAATATCTTTTAACAAACATTTCTGCATTAAGTGACTCTCTTAATGTATCTTCAATCTCTTTATTAGATGGCCAAATATCTTTTAAAAAAATATCTTTACCATCTTTGCTTTTTCCTAAAGGTTCATTATATAAATCAAACTCCATATGACCAGCGAGTGCATAAGCAACTACAAGTGGTGGTGATGCTAAATAATTCGCTTTTATGTGTGGAGATATTCTTCCTTCAAAATTTCTATTTCCAGACAAAACTGATACAGCATAAATATTCTCCTTATCTATTGCCCTAACAATTTCTTCCGGTAAAGGTCCTGAGTTTCCTATACAAGTCGTGCAACCATATCCAACCAAATTAAAGCCCAGTTTGTCTAAAAATACATTTAGTCCTGCTTTTGCTAAATAGTCAGTAACCACTTGTGAGCCTGGTGCTAATGAAGTTTTTACCCATGGTTTAGTTTGTAAACCAAGTTCAACAGCTTTTTTTGCTAATAACCCAGCTCCAATTAATACATTTGGATTAGATGTATTAGTACATGAAGTGATGGCTGCAATTAATATTGAACCATCTTTAATTTCATAATCTGTTCCTATTACTTTTGAAGCATGTTGTTCTTTTCTGCTAGTTGCATCTTTAAAAACTTTTTTAAATCCAGTAGATGCATCTGTTAATAAAACTTTGTCTTGAGGTCTTTTTGGTCCTGAAATTGTCGGAACAACTGTAGACATGTCTAGTGATAATGTGTCTGTAAATTCAACTTGATCATTAGCCCACAAACCTTGTTCTTTTGCATACTTCTCCACTATATTTACTGTATTCTCATCTCTTCCCGAGAATCTTAAATACTTTAATGTCTCTTCATCAATTGGGAAAAAACCACATGTTGCTCCATATTCTGGTGCCATATTTGCAATTGTAGCTCTATCAGCAAGGGTTAGATTTTTTAAACCTTCTCCATAAAATTCAACAAATTTTCCAACAACTCCTTTATCTCTTAACATTTTTACAACTGTTAAAACTAAATCTGTTGCAGTAGTGCCTTCTGGCATTTTATTTTTAACTTCAAATCCAATCACTTCAGGAATCAACATGGAAATTGGTTGGCCTAACATCCCAGCTTCAGCTTCTATTCCACCAACACCCCATCCAAGAACAGATAAGCCATTAACCATGGTAGTATGACTATCAGTACCAACTAATGTGTCAGGAAATAAATAGTCCTCATCTTGAAATTTTTCAGACCAGACTACTTTTGATAGGTATTCTAAATTTACCTGGTGACAAATCCCTGTTCCAGGAGGAACAATTCTAAAATTATTAAATGCTTGTTGGCCCCATTTTAAAAATGAATATCTTTCACCATTTCTTTTAAATTCAATGTCAACATTTTTTTCAAATGAATCTGAATTTGCTGATTTATCTACCTGAACTGAATGATCAATTACAAGATCAACTGCAGAAAGTGGATTGATTGTATTTGGATCTTTATTTTTTTCTTTAACAGCCTCTCTCATAGCTGCAAGATCAGCAACAGCTGGTATTCCGGTGTAATCCTGTAATAAAACTCTAGCTGGTCTATAAGCTATTTCGGTTAATGATTTTTTTGTCTTCAACCATTCCTTAATTGCTTCTATTTGGCTTTTGGTAACAGATAAATCGTCTTCATATCTTAATAAGTTTTCTAATAAGACTTTAAGGGATTTTGGAAGTTTTGAAATTCCATCCAAACCATTTTTTTCTGCTTCTGATAAAGAATAATATTTGTATTCAGTATCATTTATGCTGATAGATTTTAAAGAGTTATATGAATTTTTGTTTCCTGGTTTCATTTAGTTTTAGATGTAGAACCCTATTATACAAACAATAAGTAGCAATGACATAGCATAATTAAATCGTTTAATAAAATTATTATTTGTAGCAAATTTCCTTAAAAACTTACCTAAAAATGTCCACGAAGTGATACTTAAAAATGCCGTTACACTACAAACTACAATTACCCATATAGAGTGATTCAAATAGTTTTCTCCTTGTTCTACAAAATTTGAACTCAATGTTACTCCAGCCATTACTCCTTTTGGATTTATAAACTGAAAGATAAATTTATCAAAAAATTTTACTGGATTTTCTGTTTTCCCATCTGAGGAAATTTTTGAAAATGAAATTTTATAAGCTAGATAAATTAAAAAAAATGTTCCAAGAATTCTGATAATTTCCTGAATGATTGGATAATTTTTGAAAGTTGATATTAAAACAAAATTAATCAATATAATTAAAGTTGTATAACCAAAACCAACTCCCAAGATTAACGGTAAAGTTTTTCTGATACCAAAATTAAAACCTGAATATGCAGCAACAGCATTATTTGGTCCTGGTGTAAATCCTAAAGATAAAGAAATTCCTATTAATAATAATAATTCTGGATGCATAAGAAATTAAGCTATTGGAAGACCATTTTCAGATTCTTGTGATGGATGAAGTAATATCACTTTTCCCTCTTTATCAATTGAACCTAAAATAAGAACTTGTGAAACTATTCCTGCAATATTTTTTTCAGGAAAATTACAAATACCCACAACTTGTTTTCCTTTTAAATTTTCTTCATTATAATAATGAGTAATTTGTGCTGAAGACTGTTTAATTCCAATTTTTTTACCAAAATCTACTTCAATAACTAGGGAAGGTTTACGTGCTTTTTCATTTTGTTTTACTGAGATTACTGTTCCAACTCTAATATCTATTTTATCAAAGTCATCATAGGTTATTTGTTCTTTCATATATTTAATATATAATAGATGTTATTTATGAGTACAGAAAATAGTTCAGATCAATTATTTAATAATTCAGTTAAAATTTTAACTGATTTGATTAGCTTCAAAACAATATCTGGAGAAGATAATAGCTCTTTGATTAACTATTGTGATGAAATTCTAAAAAAACTTGGTGCAACATCATTTAAAACTTATGATGATGAAAATAAAAGAGTTAATCTTTTTGCAACATTGAAAGCTAAACAACCAAGTGGGAAAAAACCAATAATTTTATCTGGTCATACAGATGTTGTCCCTGTTTCAAAAGGATGGAGTACAGATCCATTTGTTGCAACGATAAAAAATGACAAACTCTTTGGAAGGGGCGCTTGTGATATGAAAGGTTTTATTGCTTGCACATTGGCATTTGCTCCAATTTATGCAAAAGCTAATTTGGATAGGGATATTCATTTTTCTTATACCTTTGATGAAGAAACTGCCTGTATAGGAGCTCCAATTTTAATTGAAGAATTAAAAAAAAGAGGAGTTAAAGATGGTATTTGTATTATAGGTGAGCCAACAAATATGAAAATTATAGATGCTCATAAAGGATGTTATGAATATACAACTTATTTTGAAGGGTTAGCAGGTCATAGTTCTGCTCCGCACAAGGGAGTTAGTGCTGTTGAATATGCCACTAGATATGTAAATAAATTAATAGAATTAAGAGAAGATCTTAAAAAAAGAGCTCCTAAAAACTCAATCTTTGACCCTCCACACTCAACACTTTCTATAGGTGGAATTTTTGGTGGCATAGCACACAATGTAATTGCAGATAAATGTCATGTTAACTGGGAAACAAGACCGGTGGTTAAAGAAGATGGTGTATTTTTAAATTCAGAATTAGACAAATATGCTAATGAAATACTTTTACCTGATATGAAAAAAGTTTTTCCAAATTCTTCTATTAGAAAAAATATAATTGGTGAAGTTGTAGGTTTTGATAGAGATGAAAAATCCAATGCATGTGAATTAGTTTCAAGTCTTACAGGTGACAATACTAGAGAGGTAGTTTCATTTGGTACTGAAGCAGGTTTATTTCAAGAAATAGGAATAAGCACTGTTGTATGTGGTCCAGGATCAATTGAACAAGCTCATAAAATTGATGAATTTATAATTCTTGATGAATTAAAAAAGTGTTTAAACTTGCTTGATGGCATTAAAGCAAAATCAATATTAAATTAATAATTTAATACCACTTCTTCTTTATTCAAATTTTTGATAACTAGGTTGTCTCCAGAGCCTTTTCTATCAACAACTAAAAAATTCATATCTTCTGTGGCTATTAAAGGAAAATGCCAAGTACCCGGATTATAATTTATACCTATTCCTGGTGGAACAATAAAAGCTTCAGCTTCACTTAGATTGGGTTTGCCTCCTTCGGGTGCAACAAATACAAGAAAAGTGGTTTCTTTCATCGGTACAAAAGCCTGGCTGCCCAAAGGATGTTTCTCCATCATATCAATTTTCATTGGAAAAGATCTCTTTAAAGCAGAAAAAATACAGATGGTTGTTTCTCCATTATCTTTTGAAGTATTTAAATTTGCTATACCATCAAAACGCTTCGCATAACCTTCGTTAATTTCAAGTGGTTTAATATTATCTGTAGTAATCACATCTCCAAATTTTGAGAAGTTTTCTTTAGTAATAAGTTTAGGATTAACTGTAATTTTCATTAGATTGATTGGCCAAAAATTTTAAACCTAGAAATCCCACCGTCTGGGAAAATGTTTATTTTAATATAATTAATCTTATTATTTTTCATTAACTTGTTGCTAAACTTGTGAGTTTTGTTTGCAGACAGATTAACTTTCTTTAACAAAAATTTCCATTTATTTGAACTTTTCACAATATTAGATGAAGATTTTTTATTTGGTATATAAGCAGCCTGCAAAGAGCAATGACTTGGATAATTACCTTTAAAGTGGTGCGTTGATATTTCAATTTTGTCAATTTTTTTACCTTTAATAGAATTTAATATTAACCAATCAAAACCTTTGTCTCTTCTTCTTCTTGTTTCCCAACCATCACCCATATTTTTAGCCTTTCCAGGTGCTAATATATTTTCAGCTTTTCCAAAATGTTCGTTGTTACAAGCTATAACAGAAGCACCATTTAATAATGATGCTAGGTTAATTTTTTTATTTTTAAAATTATTATTTTCTTTTGAAATATTTCCATAAAGTTTTAATCGCGCAACACCTCCATCTGGAAATATATTTAATTTAATATGTGTAAAAACTGTTTTTGAAGATGAGTTAAAAATATGGTGACTATTTGCTTTTGTTTTTTTTTTGTTAATTAAAGTCTTCCACTTATAGTTTTTAAAATCATTTAATTTTGAATAACAGCCTTCTAATGAAACCATTGCTGGTTGGTTTCCATTAAAATGCGAAGTATCAATATCAACTTTACTAATTGAACCTGGTTTACCTAGTTTGATAATTAAATAGTCATGCCCAGAAATTCTTTTTCTTCTAGACTCCCAGCCATCCATCCATTTACCATTTTTATCAAATAGTCCATCTTTAAAAATTGGTGGTAGAGGGTCGATAATTCTATTTGCAGAAGCAAAAAAATCATCTGTTTTAAAAATTACTTTGGAGCCTAATCTAGGTTGAGCTAAATCAATAAGTCCATTTGTAAAAATAATTTTTTTTGACATTAGTTAGAGTAGTTTTTAATCCAATGTTTGGCTATATCAATTCTTTTACATATCCATACATCTTCATGTTTCGTTATGTAATCTAAGAATCTTTTTAAAGATTGAATTCTTCCTGGTTTTCCAATTAATCTACAGTGTAACCCTACAGACATCATTTTTGGATTTGTTTTACCCTCTTCATATAGAGCATCAAAGCTATCTTTTAAGTATGAAAAAAAATGATCGCCCGTATTAAATCCCTGATTAGTTACAAATCTCATGTCGTTATTATCAAGTGTATAAGGAATAATTAATTGTTTTTTTTTATTTCTAACTTCCCAGTAAGGTAGATCGTCACTGTATGAGTCACTATCATACAAAAAACCACCATCCTCAAAAACTAAATCTCTAGTGTTTGGGCTACATCTACCAGTGTACCAGCCTTGTGGTCGCTCACCAAATATTTTTTTGTGAGCTTGGATAGCAAGCTTCATATGCTTTTTTTCTTCAGATTTTTTAATATTTTGATAATCAATCCATCTCCAGCCATGAGATGCTACTTCGTAATCTGAATTTTTTATAGCTTTACATATTTCAGGGTTTTTTTCTAAAGCCATACCAACTCCAAAAATTGTTATTGGAATTTTTTTTTCTTGGAAAAGTTTATGTATTCTCCAAAATCCTCTTCTAGAGCCATATTCATAAAGAGATTCCATATTAATATGTCTCCCTTTTATTGGTTGAGCACCTATAATTTCTGATAAGAAAACTTCTGATTGTTTGTCGCCATTTAAAACACAATTTTCAGCACCTTCTTCGTAATTTAAAACTATTTGAACTGCTAAGCGAGCATTATTGGGCCACACAACTTTAAAATCGTTATAGCCATATCCTACCATATCTCGATTATTTTTTTCAGACATAAGAAATTATAATTTAATTTAAGAGGGTAAACAATACCCGCCGCACGAATGCGACGGGTCTTTTATTATAACTATAGAGTTATTTTATGATCTTTTAGATATAGCTAAGTGAACTACAGCACCAAGTGATGCTCCAATTATCCAAGCATATCCTCCACCACCACCTAAGTTAGCGAAGAAATCATCTAAACCTAAAATCAAGATGTTTGGCCATACAGAACCAACAGCAATGTAACCTGATAATATCCAAGCTAACATTCCCTTATAGTTGAATCCACCATTGTAATGATATTTTCCTTTAGCACTATCATCAAACAATGCATCTACATCAATTTTTTCTTTTTTGATGATGTAGTAATCAACCATCATGATACCAAATACTGGTGCAAGAATTGCTCCAAGTGTATTAACAAATGGAAATAAGCCCATTTGTGTAATAACGGCAACCCACATACCACCAATAATAAAACCAAAACCAGCAGTGATTAATCCACCAGTTTTAAAGTTAATTTTACTTGGCATTAAATTGGCTAAGTCATATGCAGGAGGTATAAAGTTTGCAACCATATTAATACCAACTGTCGCTGCAAAAAATGCAAATGCAGCAATAATTGTTAACCCTAAGTTGTCTACTTTAGCTACCATCTCTGTTGGACTTGACACATATTCACCAAAAATTGCGATTGTTCCACCAGTGATCATTAAAGTAATAAAAGAGAATAAAATTACGTTTCCTACTAATCCCCACAGGTTACCTTTTCTCATTTCATCTTCATTTTTAACAAATCTAGCAAAGTCACCAAAGTTAATTACAACTGCAGCAAAATATCCAACCATAATTGAAAAAACAGCTACGAAGGCTCCTATTGTTCCTAAACCTTCAAAGCCACCAGTTCGTTCTCCACCAGAAAATATAGTGCCTACTTCTGAAAAAAGTCCTCCACCAGCTTTAACCCAAATAACAATCATTAAAAAAATCATTACCGCATAAACGGCTGGTCCTGCAAAGTTTAAAAACTTTTTGATAAGATCTACACCTTGCCAAAACAGATAAACTTGGAATGCTGACACAAATATGAAAGAAACCCACATTACGCCTGTCATACCGAGAAGCATAACTTCACCTTCCATTCCTGTAACACCAGTAATTAAAAGCGCTACTGCTGTTGATGCAGCATAAGTTTGAGCTCCATACCAAAACATTGCAACAAGACCTCTAGCCATTGCTGGAAAGTTTGCTCCAAATACACCCATACTCACACGAGCAAATACTGGATATGGAATTCCATGTTTTACACTTGGTTTGCCTGAAAGATTGACTAGCCACATTATAAAAAATCCTGCAAGAATTAATGCAGCAAATACAGCCCAACCATTTAGTCCTGATGCTAAAAATAATGATGCTGCCAAAGTATAACCAAATAAACTTTGAACATCATTAGCCCACACGTTAAAGATTTCAAACCATCCCCAATTTTTTTTACTACTTGGAGTTGGAGCTAAATCTGAATTGTAGAGTTTTGACGATCTACTCATATTATTTCTCCTTATTGTTTTTGTTACTCTTATTAACTGTTAATAAGCTATGGTAACTCTACCTGTGACATTATGGATTAAAAGTGCTGTGTAAAGAATAAAATGGTACAACCTTAGGTTTGCAAAATTTACCATTTAAAATAAGGTTTATTTAGTTATTAAAAACCTAATATGAACATTAACTGAGGCTAGTTAATCGTTCCAGCCACTTACTACTTTAACTTCTAAGTATTCTTCTAGGCCTAATTTTCCAGCTTCACGGCCAATTCCTGAATGCTTATATCCACCAAATGGAGCATCGGGTGCTAAGCCAGCACCATTAATATCAACCATTCCTGATCTTAATTTTCTAGCAACTCTATTGGCTTTTTCCTGGTCTTGAGTTTGAATAAAATTTAAAAGTCCATAAGGAGTGTCATTAGCTATAGCGATAGCCTCTTCTTCAGTTTCAAAAGGTATAATTGATAAAACAGGTCCAAATATTTCTGTTCTTGCAATTTCCATTTTGTTGTTAACGTCTGCAAATGCAGTAGGTTTAACAAAATAACCTTTGTCTAATCCTTCTGGTTTACCAGTTCCACCAGCAACTAGTTTAGCACCTTCATTAATACCAACTTGAATTAAAGCTTGGATTTTATCAAATTGAGCTTTTGAAACTACCGGACCAATATGATCTCCTTCTTTCGTTGCAATATCAACTTTCATTGAGTTAGCAAAATTTTTTACTCTTTCTACAGTTTCGTCATAAATAGATTTTTCAACCAGCATTCTTGTGGGAGCATTACAAGATTGTCCTGAATTTCTAAAACATCTTAGAGCACCTCTTTCAACGGCTTCTGCGTCTGCATCTTTAAATATAATATTCGCCCCTTTTCCACCAAGTTCAAGACTAACTCTTTTAAAATCATTTGCTGCATTTTGAGAGATTAAAGCACCTGCTCTGGTAGATCCTGTAAATGAAACCATATTTACATCAGGATGACTTGTTAATGCATTTCCTGTAACAGCACCATCTCCATTAACTAAATTGAATACACCTTTTGGTAATTTAATTTCATCTATCATCTCTGCTAAAATCATAGAAGATAATGGAGCTATTTCAGATGGCTTAAGCACCATTGTACAACCTGCAGCGATAGCTGGTATTACTTTTAAACAAGTTTGATTCATCGGCCAATTCCATGGAGTAATTAATGCACAAACTCCTTTTGGTTCATGTAAAATGTTATTATTAAGAGCATGTTCTCCTAATTTTGCTTCAAACGTATATTCTTTTAAAACCTTTATATAAGATTTTATATGACTAGCTCCAGTTCCAGCTTGCAATTGAGTTGAAAAATTAATTGGTGCTCCCATTTCAAGGGTTATAGCCTTAGCCATATCAGCCCATCTTTTTTTATAAATAACATATAAGTCTTCTAAATATTTTAATCTCTCTTCTTTGGTTGAAAATGCCCATGTTTCAAAAGCTTTAGTTGCTGCACTTACTGCATAATTTACATCTTCCACTCCACCTAAAGATATAACAGCACACTCTTCCTCTGTTGAGGGATCTATTACTTTGAGGTCATTTGGTTTTTTTGGAGAAACCCAATCACCATTGATATAAAATTTTTTCCTATCTAACATTTTGAGAAACTATCCTTTCTTTATGATTTTGCAAATAAATTTGTTAGCTCATAAACAATGGTTGCTGCAGCTAATGAAGTAACTTCAGCGTGATCATAAGCGGGAGAAACTTCAACCACATCTGCAGATACTAGATTTAAACCTGATAGCCCTCTTAAAACATTAACCATCTCTCTTGTGGTCATACCAGCAATTTCTGGAGTTCCAGTTCCTGGAGCAAAAGCTGGATCTAAGACATCTATATCTATTGATAAATATAGAGGATTGTTGCCTACTCTTTTTTTAATCCTTTCTGCTATTTTGTCAGTTCCTTCTGTTTGAAATTCATCACAATGAATTATCTTAAATCCAAAACTTTCATCATTTTTAATATCATCTCTACTATAAAGTGGTCCTCTAATACCAACATGCATTGAAGCATCATCTAAAAATAAACCCTCTTCTCTCGCTCTTCTAAAGGGAGTTCCATGGGTGTATGGAGCACCAAAATAAGTATCCCAGGTATCTAAATGTGCATCAAAATGCACTAAAGCAACTGGTCCATTACATTTCTTATTAATTGCTCTTAACAAAGGTACTGCGATTGTATGGTCTCCACCTAAACTAATTATACCACCAACTTTATTTAACAAATCTGTTGCTCCAGCTTCAATCTGTTTTATCGACTCATCAATACTGAAAGGATTACAAGTAATATCACCAGCATCAGCAACTTGCTGTACTTTAAAAGGTTCAACATCATAACTTGGATGATAGTTTGTTCTTAAGTGTCTGGAAGCTTGTCTAATACTCATTGGTCCAAATCTAGCTCCAGGTCGGTAGCTGGTACCAGCATCAAATGGAATTCCAACAATAGCTACATCACAACTTTCAACATCTCTTAATTCTGGTAGTCTTGCAAATGTAGATGGCCCTGCAAATCTTGGGACTTTAGTCCCACTAACAGGTTGAATTGGGTTTTTATTTCTATTTTTTTTCATTTATAAATAAAATGTACCACATTCTTTGGGAATGGAATATATTCTATCTTTAGAATTATGAACCTAATTAGAGCCTTTTTATTATTAATTATTTTTATTACCCCACTAAAAGCTAATACCATTTATAATCTCATCAAAATACCCAATCTAGAGATTTATGAAATAAATACTAAAAATAAACTTAAGTATTTTTATGCTACCAGACCTTTTAGGCTAGGTACTCAAAAAAACATTGTTTGTTCAGATTCAAATAAGAAAGATTTAGAGATAAAATATAAGATTATTCATAAAAATTTTAGTAAATATTCTTATACTTTTTTAAAAAAAATTAATCTCAAATATATTGTTATGTGTGAAAATTTATCAATTTCAGAATTATATACAGCTGGTATTCCAGATAACGTTATGAAAACATTAATACTGGATATTAAATTTAATGAAGATTACTTTGAAAGAGTAATCCATCATGAAGTTTTTCATGTAATACATCTTCAGCACAAAGAAGTTTTTAATGAAAAAGAATGGATGGATTTTAATAAAAAAGGTTTTCAATATGCCGATTGCTCAACATGTACTGACAAAATTGACCTTAATACGTATATTAATACAGATGGATTTTTAACAGAATACTCAAAGACAACACCCTCAGAGGATATGGCAGAAGTTTTTTCACATATAATGTTTGATATAAATATTCCTAACAATGATTCAATTCTTCAAAAAAAAAAAGAATTTATAATAAAAAATATATTGAAGGTGGATAAAACTTTCAAATTCTAGGAAATGATAAAAGAAATTAGGGCCTCCATATCTGAAAAAATTCTATTAATCTTTTTAATTTTCCTAGCAATATTTTCTTTGACTTCTTATATGGTTATTAAAAATAAATGTTTATTTGTCAAAAATTATAATCCAAATGATATTCAATTTAGCAATCCAGAGAATATAGCAATACTTAATGCTCCATGTGGAAATGTTATCATAGAACTTTATCCAGATGTGTCTCCAAATGCAGTTGAAAGGTTTAAAACATTAATAAGAGCTAATAGATATAATGATGTTGCTTTTCACAGAGTAATTGAAAATAAATTAATTCAAGCTGGAGATTTAGAGTTTGGTAGAAAAAATAGTTTAGATTATGGAAAAATAGGAACGGGTCAATCTGGATTAGGAACTATCAATTCTGAGTTAGAAGGTGAATTTAACTTCACAAAAGGAAGTGTTGGTTTAGCTAGAACTTTTAGAAATAATACAGAAGATAGTCAATTTTTTATAATACTTGATGATGAACCATTGTATGAGAGTGAATATACTCCAGTTGGTAGAGTTATTTATGGAATAAAAGTCTTAAATAAAATTAAATTTTCAGATAATTCTGAGTATATTCTAAGACCTGATTTCATTAATAGCTTTAAAATGCTCAATTAAATCATCTAAAAGTAGTTTAGTTACGTATTTTAATACTCTTAATTTCTTGTTCCAATTTGCCAGTTCTCTAAAACTATTTTTATTGTAAACTCCAATTTTCTCAAATAAGGTTTTCAATATATCAACAGAGCTTATTTAAAAGAACAGTAGATGCCTAAAGAGAGAAACTTTACCAAGATTAGAAAGCCTAAAAATTTAAATACTATATATGGACTACCTCCAGAATCTTATACTGATGATGGTTTTTGGAAAAAAGAATGTAATACAGTTTTATCTGATGATTGGTTGTTTGTTGGTCTAGTTCATGAACTTAAAAATCCTGGTGATATAATTCCTTTATCCGTTGCAAGTAAACCTATATTTCTTGTTAAAGATCTAGAAAACAAAATTTCTACTTTTCATAATGTGTGTAGTCATCGATGTTTGAAACTGGTTGATGAAAAAAAGAATGTAGGAAAAATTATTAAATGTCCTTATCATGCATGGAGCTATAATTTAAATGGACAATTAAAGGCTGCACCACATATAGGTGGTACAAATCAACATAAGCCTGAAGGTTTTAATTTTTTAGATCATGGATTAAAGCCAATTAGAACTCATATTTGGCATGATTGGATTTTTATAAATTTTAATGGAAAGGCAAAAAAATTTGAAGAATATGCTAAACCACTTATAAAAAGATTTAATGATATTGATTTAACAAAATTAAATTATGTTGCAACTTTAGATTTTGGTAAAATAAATACTAATTGGAAATTTCTTATTGAAAATTTTATTGAACCTTATCATGTTCAATTTGTCCATAAAACAACAACAAATCAACCCTTAAAGGATCATTACACCTTTGTGGATGGCAAGTGTTATGGAAGTGGTGTTGATGTGGAGCAAGAAGATGAAAAAAATTATAGTGCTTTATCTGTTACCTCAAGATACTTATCACTTTTTCCAAATTTTATAATGGGTACTTATTTTCCAAATCAAGTTGGTGTTTATTTAAATATTCCTATAAGTCCAGGCGTAACCTCACAAAAAAGAATAATCTATACTATAAATAATAAAGTGATGACTAAAAAAGAAATTAAAGCAACTAAGGATATTTGGTGGAGTGTTCATAAAGAAGATCATGAAATGTGTGAAAGATTACAAGAAGGTAGATCTTCTCCAGCATCTAGTAATGGTGGACTTTTATCTCCTGTATGGGAAAAAGGAGTTCAAGCATTTCAAAAACTTATAATTAATTCTATTAAAAGATCTTTTAAAATAACCACAAAGGTAAAAAATGTCTAAAGAAATTAACCTGGAGGGTTACAGACTTGCTCATACTATGATCAGAGTTAAAAATTTAGAAGCGTCTTTTGATTTTTATTGCAAAACTTTAGGGATGAAAATTTTAAGAAAAACAGACTATCCAGAAGGGAAATTTACTAATGCTTTTATTGGTTATGGTCCTGAAATAAAATCGCCATGTCTAGAACTAACCTGTAATTGGGATCAAAAAGATGATTATGACAAAGGTAATGGATGGGGACATATTTGTATAGAAACACCTGATGTTTATAAAGCTTGTGATGATCTTGCAAAATTAGGCATAAATATTACCCGTAGACCAGGTCCTATGAAGCACGGAACTAGAATAATAGCCTTTTGCGAAGATCCAGATGGATACAAAGTTGAGTTAAATGAACCAGTAAAAGTTTAAATAGAAAAGGAGTATAAATGTCAAAAAAACCACAATTATATAAATTTAAAGATATTGAAAATAGACTTCATGCTTTAGAGCCAGGAAAAAGCTATATTAAGCCTTTTGTAACCAGCAAAGTGAGTAACACAATGTGTGGAGGTTTAAATTTTTTAAACAAAGCTTCTATACCATGGGATTTAACTTGTGATGAAATCATCTATTGTATGACAGGAACTTTTCGCCTTACATGTAATGGTGAGTCTTATATTTGTAACCCTGGAGATGTGCTTTATATCCCAAAAGATAATCATATTGCTTACGAATGTGACGAAAAGTGTGTAATATTTTATGCTGCTTATCCTCATGATTGGAAACAACAAGCTGGTATTACATTCGTACCAGGAATAGACCCTGAAGATATGCCACAATAGTAAAGCTAAAGGAGGTTAGTATGAGTAAGGATGAAAAAATTTATTATGAAAACTTTAAAGATGCAGTTGAACGTAATAGAAAAAAAATACCTTCTGTTCATAAAAGATTAAAAGCTGCTGGTGTAAAGTATGTTTTATCCAGTTGGATTGATCTCCATGGTATACCAAAATCAAAGCCTGTACCAATGACTGATTTTGAACCATTATGCCTGGGTAAAGGGCCTCAGTTTGCTGTTCATTCAATTTCTTTTGTACCTGAGCTTACCCCTGCAGACTCTGATCAGGTCATGTTACCAGATTTAGATGCTGTTTATATTTGTCCATGGGACACTACTACTGCTATTATTTTTGCAGATCTTTTTTGGGAAGATAAACCTTACAATGTTTGTCCCCGACAAGCTTTAAAGCGTGCTATGCAAAAAGCCCAAGATGCTGGCTATAAAGGAATGGCTGGGATAGAGCCAGAATTTATTGCAATGAAGTATGATGAAAATGGTGAGCCAGTCAAAGCCATTGATAATGATCCAGCTAAAGGTATCAGGCCTCGACGGCAGGCTTTTGGTTACGATGTAGAACACACATTAGATTCAATGCATTTTTTAAAAGAACTAATAGATATTTTAAATGATCTGGGCTGGATGATACATGATGTAGTTGCAGAGGGAGCTTACTCTCAATTTGAATTAGATTTTCATTATACAAACCTTTTAGAGATGGGAGACAGGTTAGTTTTCCTTCGAATTCTTTTAAAAGAAATAGCTAAAAAAAATAATATGTTTATTACCTTTATGCCAAAACCTACTATAGGTGACTGGAGGTCAGGAGCTCATATTAATTTTTCAATGGTAGATAAAAATGGAAAAAATGTATTTGATGGTGGAAATAAATGGTCTAAAGAATTGATCTTTGCTGTTGGTGGATTAATGAAACATGCTGAAGCAATAACTTCCATTACGTGCTCAACTGTAAATTCATACAACGGATTAGTGCCAAGAGTTGGTGGTTTTGAAGGTGGAACTGTAACTTGGGCTCCAACAAACATTACTTATGGACATAATAATAGGTCTGCACAATTTAGATTACCTCAAAATAGATATTGTATTGAAAATAGAGCAGCAGATATGACAATGAATGTTTATCTTGCACTTTCGATGACAATTTCAGCAGCAATTGAGGGAATTGAAAATAAGATACATCCAGGAGAGCCTACTGATCAGGATTTATACAATATGTCTGAGAGTGAATTTAAAAAACTTGGAATTCAAAGACTTCCAAGAAATTTATTAGCTGCAATTGAAGCTCTCAAAAATGACAAATTGACTGATGAAGTTTTGGGTCCCGTAATGAAAAAATCGTTACTTGCCTATAAAAATGATGAATGGGAAAGATATCATCAGGCAGTTACAGATTGGGAAGTAAAAGAGTATCTTAGACTTTATTAATGAAAAAATATCAGGAGTTTAACTTAGGAAATGTTAAACTTTTATCTGGCAAGATTTTAAAGTCTGCTAAATTAGTTTATAAAACTTATGGCAAACTTAATAAAGAACAATCAAATGTAATTGTACTTCCAACCTTTTATACGGGTACTCATATTCGTAATGAAGGTTTTATTGGAAAAAATAGGGCAATAAATCCGAATAAATATTTCATTATTTCAATAAATATGTTTGGTAATGGTCTTTCAACCTCACCAAGTAATAGTGATAAATTACAGCATGGTTCTCAATTTCCCAAAATAACACTTTGGGATAATATTTATTGTCAGCATAAATTAATAAATGAAAAACTTAAAATAAAAAAAATTGCATTAGTGACTGGTTGGTCTATGGCGGGTTGCCAGTCATATCAGTGGGCAGCTCAATATCCTGATATGGTTAAATCAATTCTTCCTTTCTGTGCATCTTCAAAAACCTCAACACATAATCATGTATTTTTAGAGGGTGTTAAGGCCGCATTAATAGCAGATGTAAATTGGAATAAAGGCAAATATAAAAAACAACCTATTGCAGGTTTAAAAGCCTTTGGGCGTGTATATGCCGGTTGGGCATTCTCTCAAGATTTTTATAGAAAAAAACTTTATAAGAAATTTGGTTTTACAAACGTAGAAGATCTACTTAAAAATTGGGCTAACGATCATGCAAAAAATTGGGATGCTAATAACCTTTTAAGTAAATTAAAAACTTGGCAGTTAAATGATATTAGTAAAAATCCAAAATATAAAGGTGATTATATTGGTGCGCTTAAATCAATAAGAGCAAAAACAATTTTAATGCCATGCAATCAAGATTTATATTTTAGAACAGAAGAAAATAGATTTGAAAAAAGATTTATTAAAAAATCATTATTAAGGCCTGTAGACTCACCTTATGGGCATTGTGCAGCAAATCCAGGTAATGATAAGAATTTTCAAAAAAAATTAGATCAAAATATTGCTGAACTATTAACTTAGTTAAATAAACCAATAAAAAAAACAGTACTAAATTACAGGTTGTACCCAATATAGACACTATAAAGCTTTTTGTGTGAAGTAAAATCAATCAAACTACATGTATGAAAAATCAGCTTAAGAAAGAGCTTAAGAAGATCAATATAGACAGTAATAATTTATTTAAAAGCCCATTAAAAATTCTAAAAAAAATAAACTTAGATAAGCTTAAAAAAATCAAATCATTTTCTTTAACTGAAAAATATAAAGATTTCAAAAAAAATATTAATCAAAAAAAACTAAATAGAATTAAGTTATTAAAAATAGAAAAAATTAAAGAATTAAAAAAAGAAAAATTAGAACAAGAAAAACAAAAGATAGAAGAGATAAAGTTAATTAAACAAAATGAATTAAAGCTAATTAAGGAAGAAAAACAAAGAATAGAGGATCAAGAAAAAATAAAAATAAAAATCATAAAACAACAACAACAAATTGAAAGAAAAAAGATTAAACTTGAAGCTCAAAGAATCAGAGCTGAAGAACAAAAACTAAGAGATGAAGATGAAGAAAAAGCAAGACAAGATGATTTAAAATTAAAAGAAGAAAAACTAAGATTAGAATTTCTTGAAAAGCAAAGAATAAGACAAGAGCAGCAAAGGGCTAAAATTGAAAAAGATAAATTAACGTCTCTTGAAAGACAGAATGCTCGTGAAGCTCAACAAAAAGCAAAAGATGAGGAGGAAAAATTAAAAGAAATTGAAATTGATAAACAAAAAAAAGATGAGCAAAGATTAAAAGAAGAGGAACATAAATTAAATTATCAAAAACAAAAGCTTGATGAATTGGAACAAAATATCAAAAAAATTGAGGCAGAGAGATTAAGAGAAAAAGAAATTAAAATATTAAAGGAAGCTGATGAGTTAAGAGAAAAAGAGAACCAATTTAGACTAAAAGAAAAATCAGAAATAGAAGAGCTCAAAGAATTACGAATAAAAGATGCCAATCACAGAAAAACAGAAGAAGATTTACAATTAAAAGAAGAAGAAATAAGATTGGAAAACCTAAGAGAAAAAAAAATAACTGAAGCTCGGCTTCTTGAGGAAAAAAGAGTAAAAGATGAAGAAGAAAGAATAAAAGAATGGGAAAGGAAATTTGATAAGGAACAAATAGAAAAAGAAGAAGAATTGATAAAGAAATTTAATGACCAATTAATTAGAGAAAAAGAAGAAAATGAAAAGATAATAGAATTTAAAAAAGAAGAAGTTGTAGAAGAAATAATAGATAATGAGATAAAGAAAAAAGAAGATGAAAAATATTAGTTAATTAAAGGTTTTCCTGTTGCTAATGTATGTTTAATTCGATCTTGAGTTTCTTTTTTTTCAATTAGTCTCATGAAAGCGTCTAATTCTAACTTAAATAAATCATCTTCTGATAAAATTTTATTAGTAGTTGTATCTCCTCCACTCAAGACATGAGCCAATTCCTTTGCAACTGTAACACCATGCTCACGAATTATTTTTTCATTGTAAAGTTTTTCTACAATTTTATTCATTTCTATTAAAACTTCTTTTCCTGGGAGATTAAATTCTGTCTCTAAAGGAGCTTTAAATTCTTTATTACTATTTAAGATTTTTTTTGAAACCTCTAATAAACTATTTCTATTCATTATCTTTTTATCTTCAGGTTTTAAGTATTTTAATGGTTCTGCCTCAACTGGTGAAGTTGCAGTTTTTCCATAACCAATAATATCAAATACTTTAAGAGGAGCGTAATGAGGATCTTTTTTAGCTTCATCTGTATCAAGCCACCTTGCTAACATTTCCTTACATCCCCCACCAGCCGGTATTAATCCAACTATTGTTTCCACTAATCCAACTACAATGTTTGTATGTGAAGCTACAAAATTACTTTGAACCATAACTTCAAATCCTCCACCAAGTGTTAATCCTGATGGTGCAGAAACAACTGGGTGATTGGAATACTTAAGGTGTTTGCAGGTTTCTTGAAAATATCTAATAAATTTTTCTATAGATTTAAAATCATTCTTATTTGCAAAATCCATCGTATAACTCAGATTTACTCCAGCAGAAAATTGCATACTTTCATTTATTATAATTAAAGGTTTATCTGTAGCTTTTTTTAAAGCATTCATTGAATCATAATCTAGCGCATTTGCTTTAGTTGTAAACTCGACAATATTAAAATCATTAAATCTATATATCTGAGCTGAGCTATTTCCATCTATACTTAATGCTTTCTTTTTAACTTTTCCAAATGTTTCTATGTCAGTATATTTTTGTCTAGATCCATAAAAATCTTGATTTCTGCTTTGAAATAGATTTTCTAAAAAAACATTTCCTTTAAAGTCATCGATCTTATCAAAAAAAGTTTCAACTCCGATCTCCTCCAACATTTCAAACGGCCCTTTAGTCCAATTAAAGCCTAACCTCATTGCTTCATCGATATCATTAAAATCTTTTGTAATTGATGGAACTAAAGAAGAAGCATATTTAATAATCTTAGAAATAACAGACCAGGCATACTCACCATACTTGTCTTCTCTTGAGATTAATTTTTTAAGATCAACTTTATCTAATTTAATATTAATCTTTTTACTTGCTACATATTCTCCAGTTTCAAGATTAATTGCTTCCATGACTTTAACCTCGCCAGTTTTATTAACCCGATAAAACCCTCCCTTGCCTTTTCGACCTGTGTATCCAGTTTCTATTAAGGTTTTTACTAAAGGAATTTCTTTTGCAACTATTTGAAAAATATCATTTTCTGATAATTCTTTAATAAAACTTTTTAAAACATCAGCCATTAAATCTATGCCAATTAAGTCATAAAGACCAAACACACCTGTTTTTGGTATACCCATTGGTCTTCCAAAAATTGCATCCGCTTCTTCTATGCTAAGTTTCATTTTAAAAGCCTCAGTCATTGCAACTTGCATTGCAAAAACACCTATTCTGTTTCCTAAAAAACCTGGAGTGTCATTACAAATAATTGCACCTTTTCCAAGCTCTGTTTCACAAAAACTTTTTAAAGCGTTTATTTTATCTAAATCATTATTTTCATTTTTAACTATCTCTAATAGCCCCATGTATCTAACTGGGTTAAAAAAGTGAGTAATGCAAAAATCTTTTTTTTCCTCTTTTGATAAATATTCAGATAAAACCTTAATAGGTATAGATGATGTATTCGAAGAAACTATTGCACCTTTTTTTCTTTCTTTAAATATTTTTTTATAGATATCATGTTTGATATCTATTCTTTCAACGACAGCTTCTACTACCCAATCTGCCTCTTTAACCTCGTCAAAATTATCTAAAATATTTCCTACTTTAATGTTGTTTATTTTTGACTTATCTAACAAAAGTGGAGGCCTTGATTTGTGAATTTTATCTCGTGCTTGCTCACTTATTTCAGTTTTTAAATCTAGCAAGGTTACTGGAATATTTGCATTACATAAATGTGCAGCAATACCACTACCCATAGTGCCTGAACCAATAACTACTACTTTTTTAATTTCCATAAGATTTTAAATTGAACGGACGTTTATAATAAAAAAAATTAACTTAGTAAATAAATTACCTATTAATTCCTCTTAGTCTCTCAGATCTTCTTCTTAAAAGCTCTGCACTCACCAGTATTAAAGTGGACATTATAATTAAACATGTTGCCACTGCCATTATTGTTGGACTTAGCTGTTCTCTTAGACCAACCCACATTTGAATTGGAATAGTGGTATTTTCTAATCCTGCTAAGAATAATACTACTACAACTTCATCAAAAGAAGTTACAAAGGCAAATAATGCACCAGAAATAACACCTGGTAAAATTAATGGTAATGTTATTTTCATAAAAGTATTTACTGGATTACTTCCCAAACTTGCAGCAGCTCTTGTAACGCTATGATCAAATCCTGTTAATGTTGCTGTTACTGTAATAACTACAAATGGTGTACCTAAAATAATATGTGCTAAAATTATTCCTGTATGTGTTGCAGCCAAACCTACTTTTGCCATGAAGAAAAATATTGCAGTTCCTGAGATAATTAAAGGAACAATCATTGGTGATATCAATAAAGCCATAAATGCTGCTTTGTAAGGCATATGCCTACTACTTAAACCTAATGCTGCAACTGTTCCAAGAATTGTTGAGCCAATAGTTGCAAAGAAAGCAATGATGATACTATTTTTTGCAGCAAGTCCCCATGGGTTTTTAGTTCCATAGATCATGTCTTCATACCATCTCAACGAAAATGCATCTGGATCAAGTGCTAACATTCCTTTGGAAAAGTGAATGTATTGCTCAGCATTAAATGAAAGAGGTAAAATTATAAACAATGGTGCAATTAAAAAGAAAAATACTAATCCACAAATGGTTAAATATGTGTAGTGCCAAATTCTATAATTCCATGCTGTATAATTTGGTAATGACATAGTTTATCCTAGTTTAATATTATCTATTCCTACTAATTTATTATAAATCCAGTAAATAGTTAAAACGCCAACCAACAACATTGTGCCTAATGCAGCTGCAAATGACCAATCTAAAGAACTTTTCATATGATAAGCAATTGTATTACTAATCAAAGAACCACTTGCTCCTCCAACTAATGCAGGAGTTATATAATAACCTATTGCTAAAATAAAAACTAACAAGGATCCAGCACCAATTCCTGGAACTGTTAATGGAAAGTATATTTTTCTAAATGCTACAAAAGGTGTTCCACCCAAAGATTTTCCAGCTCTCATCAAGCTTGGAGATATTGTTTTCATTACACTATAAAGCGGTAAAACCATAAATGGTAATAAAATTTGAGTCATTGCAACAAAAGTTCCAATTACATTATACATTAATTCTGGCCTAGCATCATTTGCAGCAAAACCAAGCCATACAATTAAATCATTAATTGGGCCTTGCTGTTGAAGTAAAACCATCCAACTTGAGGTTCTAACTAAAAGCGATGTCCAGAATGGAAGAAGTACACATATCATCAATAAATTACTGTATTTCATTGGTAATGTAGCTAATAAGTATGAAATTGGATAAGCAAGAATGAAACAAAATATAGTTACCCAAAAAGCAACTTTGAGGGTTCTTAACCATAGTATTTTATGAATTCTTCTGTCCTCTGGTTGTTCCACTATACTACCATTTTGATCATACTTTAAATCAACACCTTTTAGATATTTAGCAAAAGTCCAATTGGGTGCAGCATTCTTTAAAGAAACCAAGTAATCATTTTGACCCCATCTTTTGTGAACTTCTATAAACTGTTCTTTATAATTACCTTCTTCAAATTTTCCAAGTTTTCTAACTGTTTTTTTTATTAAGCTACTAAATCCACCTTTTTCATAATTCAACCTTGCTATAATCTTACCGTAAGTTTTAGTTTTTTTTAAATAAGCCAAATCCTCATAAAGTGCGGCATAAACTGGCTCTCCTGGGAGATCTTTGCCATCCCATTTTTCAATCGCTGTAAAAGTATTTGGTAGCATTTGAGTGATCTTACGATCATCAATACTTCTAAATAACATATCTCCTATTGGAAATACGTATGTAATTATAAGAAACAGGAATAATGGTCCCACAAGCATTACAGCTTTAAACTTATTTTTTCTTTCAGCCTTCTTTAAACTGATCTCTAAAGGTGTTCCGTCTGATGATAATATTTGTTCTGTACTCATATTTTAAAAATTCTTAAAAAAAAGGGCGGTTATTTTGTAACCGCCCTAAATTTTATTAAAAGTTTAATCTATAATTAAATTACAGACCAGCTTTCATAGCTTCCCATTTTTCACCAATTTCATCCTGGTTATCTGCCCAGAACTCAGGGTTCATAAGAATGTAGTTTTTAGTATTAGCTGGTGCTGTAGGCATGTGTTGTACCATGCTTGTCTTACCATCTTTATACCAAGGCTCTCCAGCTTCCATGATAGCAATTGAAGATTTTCTCCAAGGAGCGTAAGCAATATACTTAGCACTTCCTGCTAGACCTTCAGTACTTGTCATTTCTCTAAGAACTTTCATAGCTTTACCGTTAGCATCGTTAGGTCCACCTTTAACCATAGCGAAATACTCATAGTCAAGAATTTGTGCATCCCATACTTGTACAATTGGAGTTCCTTCCATTTGTGCATTAAAGAATCTTCCATTCCAACCAGTAGCCATAACAACTTCACCATTAGCTAGTAGTTCTGGTGGCTGTGCTCCAGCATTCCAGAATACACATCCGCCTTTTGGATCTTCACAAAGTGCTTTAATTTTAGCTATCGCTTTATCAACTCCACCGTCAGCTGCAAGTTTATCATAGATCTTAGAACCACCTTTACCAGCTTTTGTACCCATAGCTGCTTGTGCTATTTCTATACTAGACATTGCACCTTTGTAGATAGCTCTTTTACCAGGAAACTTTTTAGTATTAAAAAAGTCTTTTACTGATTTTGGAGTACCTTTTACGTTGTTCTTGTTGTAAGCAAAGTTCCAAGAGTATAAAATGTTTCCTACAGCACATTTAGAAGGCATACTTGTAAAGAAGTCATCTGAAGCTTTTGTTCCATCTGGAGCAGGTGCGAAGTCTTTATCGAAATCGAATTCAACAAAAATACCTTCGTCACAGCCAATGATAGTGTCTTTTGCATACACATCAATGATGTCCCAAGTGATTTTTCCAGCTTCTTTTTGAGCTTTAATTTCAGATAATCCACCTGTGTAGTCTACCCAATTAACAGGTATACCTAACTTAGCTGCAGTAGGATCACCATAACCTAACTTTTGACTTTCAGTATAAGCACCACCCCAAGACACTACAGTAACTGCAAATGCTGAAGTTGTGATAGATAGTACAAAAGATAGAGCAAGTAATAATTTACTTAATTTTTTCATTTATTCTCCTATTTAACGTTAACGTTTGTTATTTTATAAAGTGAAAGTAAAACAATATAGGCTCAATGAGTCAACAGCCAATTAAGGCTAATTTGCCTTTATTTCTTAGGATAATCTTTAAAATTTATTTAGGATCTAAAGCTCTACAATCAATACTGTTCCAGCCAATATTAAGTACATTGCCTTTTTTAAGATCTAACCTTGCAGTGCTATTTGGTATTTTAAGGATAAAATCTTTATTACCGAGTAAATCAACTCTAAGTCTTGTGTGATCACCATGGTAAATTATTTCTTTAATTTTACCTTTATGATTGTTATCCATTTTATCTGTAGGATCTATAATTGCTCTTTCAGGTCTTAGTGAAACTTTAGTTTTATCACCTTTTGCTTTTACAGCAACTGGATTTGCTAAAATTTCTGTACCATCTTCTAATTTTACTTTGCATTTATCTCCTGAAATATCTGCAACCTGACCTAAAAATTTATTATTTTCTCCAATAAATTCAGCAACAAAAGAATTAACTGGTTTTTCATATAATTCATCAGGGCTTGATAACTGCTGAACTTTACCATCATTGAAAACTGCAATACGGTTTGACATTGTTAAAGCCTCAGTTTGGTCGTGTGTAACGTAAACAACTGTTACACCAATGCTTTCATGAATATGTTTAATTTCATATTGCATGCTTTCTCTTAAATTCTTATCTAATGCTCCAAGCGGCTCATCCATAAGTACTACCTGTGGATCAAAAACTAATGATCTTGCAACAGCAACACGTTGTTGTTGTCCACCAGATAATTGCATCGGCATTCTTGCTTCAAAACCGTGTAGTGAAACCATTGATAAGGCCTTATCAATTTTTTTATCTGCTTCATCTTTTGGAATTTTTCTCACTCTTAATGGAAAAGCTAAATTCTCATAAACAGTCATATGAGGGAACAACGCATAGTTTTGGAATACCATTCCTATTCCTCTTTTGTGAGGTGGAATATTTGAGATAACCTTACCATCTAAATAAATTTCTCCGTGAGTTGGAGTTTCAAAACCAGCAAGCATCATTAAACAAGTTGTTTTACCAGAACCAGAGGGTCCCAACATAGTTACAAACTCACCTTCTTCAATGTCTAGATTCAATCCTTTAACGACTAATATTTT
Organism: Candidatus Pelagibacter sp. Uisw_092; assembly: GCF_047729545.1. Lineage (GTDB taxonomy): Bacteria > Pseudomonadota > Alphaproteobacteria > Pelagibacterales > Pelagibacteraceae > Pelagibacter. The sequence goes on from NZ_CP159824.1 coordinate 927,972, forward strand.
ACCATCGTAGCTTTTGTCTACATTGTCAAATTTTACAAATTCTTTATTTTTTGCCATATTTTCTCCAGGAGATTTAAAACATTTGTTAGCTTATTTATCAAGTTTTTTTATTTTAACTACTTAATATGAAGATCTTTTGAAAAATTACAAAATAACTCACATCCTTTGTCAGTTATTCGTATTGCTTCTGACGCTTCAACACCCCACCCTCCAAATTGCATTACAGCAATCATATGAAAAGTAACATTTGGTTCTAATATAGTCATATCACCTTTAGATATATTAAGGGTATGCTCACCCCAATCTGGTGGATAACCAATTCCTATTGAATAACCAGTTCTAGAAGTTTTTTCTATTCCGTATTTATCTAGAATTTTCCAAAAAGCTTGAGCAACATCATCTGCAGTTTGTCCAGGTTTTGCTGCATCTATTCCAGCTTGAAGAGCCTCATTTGTTTTATTCATAGTATCAATTTTCATTTGATCTGGTTTTCCAAGTAAAACAGTTCTTGCCATTGGGCAATGGTACCTTTGATATACCCCTGAAAGTTCAATAATTGTAGCCTCACCCTCAACAAACTTATCTTGTGTTGCTGTTAAATGTGATGCTGAAGTACCTTTTCCTGTTGGAAGTAGCGTTGCAATACTTGAATATTCACCACCAAATTCTGGAGTTCCATAAAATAATGCTTTTTGAATTTCACCCACCGCATCACACTGTCTGACACCTGGATTTATCACATCAATTGCCGTTTGCATTCCTTTTTGAGAAATAAGTGCAGCTGACTTCATAAGCTCTATTTCAGTATTTGACTTTACAACACGCACCCAATTAACCAATCTTTCAGAATCTTTTAATTTTGCATTTGGTAATCCTTGTTTTATTTTTTCATAACAATATGCTGTAAAATAATGGCTATCCATCTCTAAGCCTATTGTAAGACTGTCCCACTTTTTTTCTTTAATAATGTTTACAAGATTATCGTAAGGGTGAAGTGGCCATGTATGAATATATTTTTCATCATAAACTAAAATATTTTCATTTTTTAAATAACTTTTTATATAGGCCCCACCTGAGTCTTGCTTTCTAACCCAACACAATGGTTCTTCAGCATTTACATGAACTACTACTGCTTGTGCATAATAAAATGACCAAGCGTCATATCCTGTAAGATAATTCATATTAGCTGTGTCGTGAGAGATTAGTAATTCTATACCCTTATCTTGCATAGATTTTTGAACTTTTTTTAATCTAAACTTGTATTCTTCTTTACTAAAATTCATATCTTAATAACTATTAATTTTCTTTGGAAATTTTTTATTTTTAACTTCATTTTTAAATCTAATTATAGCATTATTTATTTGTTTTGTAATATTTGCAAACTTTTTAACAAACCTAACCTTAATAAAATTTAATCCTATCAAATCATCAGTAACCAAGACTTGGCCGTCGCAATAAACTGATGCTCCTATTCCAATCGTAGGTATCTTTATATTTTTTGTAATCTCTTTTGCTAATGAACTTTCTACACATTCTAGTACAATGGAAAAAACACCTAATTCATCTAAAATTTTAGCATCTTTTAAAAGACTATTTCTTTCTATTGTTTTTTTTCCTTTAGCTTTAAAATTTTTGGCTGACTGAGGAAGAATTCCTAAGTGCCCCATTACTGGAATTTTATTTTTAATGAGTGTTTTAACTATATTATATATCTTTTTACCGCCCTCTAACTTAACTGCATCACATTTTGTTTTTGAAATAATTACTTTTGCATTTTTTAAAGCTTCTGAGCTATTTCTATAAGTGTTATGTGGCATATCAACAACCATAAGGCTTTTTTTTACTCCCATTCTCACACTCTTAGAATGTTCAATCATTATATCAAGTGTTACACTTTTCGTTGATTTGTAATTATATAAAACAGATCCTAATGAGTCTCCAACTAAAACAATATCACAATGTCTATCTATAATTTGAGCAATATTTTTAGAGTATGCTGTCAAACAAATAATCTTAGATCTATTTTTTTTTTTAAGTATTTTAGAAAATTTGTTATTCATTAGTATATCGCCTATTTTCGTATGGATTATATTCTATAATGAATAATTACTCTAATTCAATAGTGCTTGGTGGCTTTGAAGTAATATCATAAACTACTCTATTAATTCCCCTTATGTTGTTAATAATTTGATTAGAAATTGATTGCATAAAACCTTTAGGAAAGTCAAAAAAATCAGCTGTCATTCCATCTTCAGATGTAATGGCTCTTAATAAACAAATATGCTCATATGTTCGATTATCCCCCATTACACCAACAGTTTTTACAGGAAGTAAGGCTGCATAAGCTTGCCAAATTTTATGATACAATCCATGATCTCTTAAAGCCTTAATAAAATAAAAATCTGCTTCTTTCAAGATTTTAATCTTTTCATTATTTATAATACCTGGCATCCTAATGGCTAAACCAGGACCAGGAAATGGGTGTCTAGATATTATATCTTTTGATAGTTTTAGTTCTAGTCCTAATTTCCTAACCTCATCTTTAAATAAAAATTTAAGAGGTTCAACTAATTTTAATTTCATTCTCTTGGGTAGACCTCCAACATTATGATGAGATTTTATTTTTGATGTTTGACTACCAGTTACTGATTTACTTTCGATTAAGTCAGGATAAAGAGTTCCTTGTGCAAGGAACTTTACATTTTTAATTTTTTTTGCATATCTTTCAAATATTTTAATAAATAAATTTCCTATGATTTTTCTTTTTTTTTCTGGGTCAGAAACATTTGTAAGTTTTTTAATGAATTCTTTTTCAGCATTAACATACAATAAATTCATTTTTAATTTATTTTTGAAAGTATTCACTACTTGTGTTTCTTCATTTTTTCTCAAAAGACCATTATTAACAAATATGCATGTTAAGTTTTTACCTATGGCTTGACTCAGAAGTTGGGCAACTACACTACTATCAACTCCACCCGATAGACCACAAATTACTTTGTTGTTACCAACTTGATCTTTAATTTCTTTTATTAGTTTTAACTTTTGATCCTTAGATGACCAATTTTTTTTAATCTTACATATGTGAAAAAGAAAATTATGTAATAAAACTTTTCCTTTAGGAGTGTGAGTTACTTCTGGGTGGAACTGAACACCATAGAAGTTATCTTTTGAATTTTCTATTATTGTTAATTTAGAGTTTTTTGTTGAAGCTACTACTTTAAAATTTTTAGGCATTTTAGACACTTGATCAGCATGACTCATCCAAACATTGTTAGAATTTTTTTTGTTAAAAAAGTTTTTTGTTAAAATACTATTTGATACTTTATTAATCGTTGCAAGGCCAAATTCTCGTTGTTTTGATTTTTTAACCTTTCCACCTAATTCTTTTGATAGTATTTGATGTCCAAAGCATATGCCAAGCACTGGTATACCCAATCTTAAAATTTTTTTATCAAACTTGAATTTATTATTTTCATAAACATTGAGAGGGCCACCTGAAAAAATAATACCCCCTATATTTGCTTGAATGATTTCACTGATATTAATTTTTTTATGACTGATAATTTCCGAAAAAACACCTAATTCCCTTATTCTTCTCGCTATTAATTGTGTAAATTGAGACCCAAAATCTATTATAAGAATTTTGCTTAAATTTTTACTAAGACCCATTTTTTGGTTCCAAATTTTCTAATGATTCTAGAATTAAGGTTTTTTTATCACATAGCTTATTGCAGAATTTAGAAAAATTTTCAGCTAATTCTTTAACTTTTGAATAATTAGACTTTTTAAGTTCAATTTCCATTAACAAATAATTTGCTTCTTCATTTTTTGGATTTAATAAAAGTACAGTATTGATATTTTTTTGCTCTTCTTTCTTATTATCTTCAAATCTATAAATTTTAGCTAGATATAAATATGAGTCCTGATCTTTAGGGTTAAAAACAACACTTCTTTGAAATAAAAATTTAGATTCTTCATATTTTTTCTCATTATATTTAATTTTTCCTTCTTCAAAAAAAGAATTTTCTGCTATCGCAGAACTTAATAAACTTAAGGATATAAAAAAAAAAGTGACTAAATTAATTATTTTTATCATTAATATTTATTATCATTTTTTATTTCATCAACATTATGAACCATACTTTCATAAAAACCAGCTTTAGTTATTTTTACAAAATTAGGTTTATTTTTGAGATTGGGCACTTTCTTTGCGCCAAGGTATCCCATAGATGACTTCAGCCCACCTACCAATTTATAAATTATAGTTTTAACATCACCTTTATATTTTGCAAAACCTTCCACACCTTCAGGTACATACTTAGATGCATCTTTTTGCTTAATCTGAAAATATCTATCAGCAGATCCTTTGTTCATTGCACCAACAGAACCCATTCCTCTAAAGCTCTTAAATAATTTTCCATTTTTTTTAATAATTTTTCCAGGTGTTTCTGAACTACCTGCAAATAAGGACCCTATCATCACAGCATCTGCTCCAGCAGATAACGCTTTAGCAATGTCACCTGAATATTTAATTCCTCCATCTGAAATGATTTTTGCTTTACTATTTTTGACACATTTATTTACTTCAAGTATTGCACTTAATTGTGGCACGCCAATGCCTGCTACTAACCTAGTTGTACAAATTGACCCTGGCCCAATTCCAACTTTAACAATATCTACACCTAATTTTATTAAAAATTTTGCAGCTTCAGCTGTTGCTATATTTCCTGCACATAATGTTGTTTTACTAGTTTTCTTTTTTTTTATTTCTTTAATTATTTCTGCAACTTTTTTACTGTGCCCATGTGCTGTGTCTACTACAATCAAATCTACTCCTTCTTTTAAAATTGCTCCTGCTCTTTTAAGCTCTAATTGACCAGCTCCAACTGCCGCCCCAACTAATAATTTTAATTTTTTTACTTTTTTAATTTCTTCAATTTGTTTTTTAATATCTAGGTTTCTATGTATAACTCCTATACCTCCAGCTTTCGCAATAGCTATAGCCATTTTACTCTCAGTAACTGTATCCATTGCAGAAGATAATAAAGGTATTTTTAGTGTTAAATTAGTAGATAATTTTGTGCTTGTGTCTACATCAGAGGGTAAAACTTCTGAGTATTTAGGTGTCATCGTCACATCATCAAAGGTAAGTGCTTCTTTTATAGGATCCATAATAATTTATATATGATTCTTTTTAAAATTAAAGTCTCTATCTTAAAGTTTTACAAATAATAAAACTTTCTTTAGATTCTTTTCTACTAGCTTTTGGCTTAAATACCTTCACTTCTTTAAAAATTTTTTTCCCTAAGGCAACTATCTCATTAAATGATGAGCCTAGGAAAATTTTAGAAACAAAGTGTCCATTTTTAACTAGCATTTTTTTGGCAAAGTTCATTGCTTCCATTGCCAATTCACCTGTATAAATTGCATCTATATCCTTTATACCTGTTGTGTTAACAGCCATGTCAGATACGACAACATCAACTTTTGATTTAAAAAAACTCTTAATCTTATTTTGAGAATCTATTTCTGTAAAATCACCTTTAATTAGAATTGTATTGTCTATTTCCTCCATACTCTTTAAATCGATTGAAACTAATCTTCCACTCTTTACTGTTCTTGCAATATATTGAGACCAGCTACCTGGTGATGCGCCTAAATCGATTATAGATATTCCATTTTTTAATATCTTAAACTTTTCATCAATTTCTATTAATTTATACGCTGACCGTGCCCTATAACCATCTACTTGGGATTGCCTAACATAAATATCTCTTTTTTGTTTATTAATCCAATTCTTAGAAATTCTATTTTTTTTCAATTAAAAACCAAATCTTAAACTTTTAGATAATAAATTTTTTTGGATAGATTGAATCTTAATTTTAACTTCTTTATTCAGTCTCATGTCCTTATCACCATCCCAAATTCCTGCTGCTAAGTGCATAATTCCTATTTTATAATTTGGTAGATAGGGCTCAACAAAAGTATTTTGAACTTCATCAAATTTAGGTAATAAATTACTAGCAATCCAATTACAATTTAATGGTAAAAATTCAGTGCTTAAATCATCTATATATACTGACATATTAATAGCTAAACCCTCTGAACCAAAAATATTTCCTGACTTTAGAGTTATTTCAAGATTTTTTTGCCACGATTTCCATCCAGGTGAATTTTTTTCTAACGAGAAGACACCGATGTTTATATGTGGAGCAAAAGCTAGTTTTCTTGCTTTTGATAGTCCAATTTTAGATTTAACTGCATGTTTAAAATTTTGAGATTTTATTATTGCTACTTTTCCAAATAACCAATTAACTTTGGACATTATCTTATAACCAGGTCCTAAAGTTTGAGTAATTCCTAATTTTCCATTTTCACAAGCTTTAAAATATAATTCAACAGAGTCCCAGTCGTTAACCCATGCATCACAATCTATCCATAAATATTTTTCATAATTAGGAAAATATTTTGGCAGGAAGGCTCTTGATACTTGGCTTTTTAACCATTCCTTTCCTTTAACTTTGATTGCTGGAACTTTTATATCCCATTCAGCCGACTTAATTTCATCAACTTTTTTTGATAATATTATTTTTTGTTCTTTTGTAAGTCCGGCATCTAAAATACAGATTGCTACATCTCTGCTTTTTTCAAATTTTTTGATAGAATCGACTAATTCATTGAGTAAATCGAAGTAGTTTGAATCAGCCAATGAAACTATTACATTTTTTTTCATTTACAAAATATCTTCTAAATCATCACCTTCATTTATGTCAGTCATGATATTTTTTTCTTTTTTTATTTTTTTATAATGAAAATAGCTTACTGGAATTAGGCATAAATATAAAGAAATGCTGAATGTTAGAACTTTAAATGTAAACACCAATAATGCACCAAAAAATAAAACTATTCCAAATAATAAAAATTTAGTCATAGCTCTTGGTATAACTATTTTTTTAAATGAATAAGTTGGGACTGTACTTATCAATAATATTGAAGTTGTAACAAAAAATAATGGTACCAATAAATCATAATCTATTCTAAAAAAAAATTTCTCTAATCCACTAAAGCTTAATACTAAGGGCATTAAAACAATGATCCCCCCGCAGGTGCTGGCACACCTTCAAAATAATTATCTCTCCAAGATGGTTCTTCTTCAGAATTGACATTAAATCTTGCAAGTCTTAAAGCGACACAAACTACGTACATTAAGCAAATAAACCATCCCAATTTCTCTAGGTATTGTAAATTCCAAAAATACATTATAAATGCAGGTGCAACTCCAAAACTAATTACATCTCCTAATGAATCAAGTTCTTTACCCATTTTAGATGTTCCCTTTATTAATCTTGCTATTCTACCATCCAACGCATCCATCAAACCTGCAAACAATATTGCAACTATAGCAAGTGCAAATTTTCCATCTAAAGCAAATTTGATAGAAGTTAAACCAATGCAAACTCCTAATAAAGTAATTGCATTAGGAAGTATCATTCTTGTTTTTTTATCAGAAACTATTTTAAAATTATTTTTGGGCTGCTCCATAAGCTACCTTTTTGCTAATAATGTTTCACCAGCAATTGTCTTTTGTCCAACTTTTACTAAAGTCTTATAATTTTCAAAGTAAACATCTGCTCTACTTCCAAATCTGATCATTCCAATTCTTTCACCTTGATGCAGCTGCTGATCTTTGGATGACTCACAAACAATCCTTCTTGCTATTAAGCCTGCAATCTGAACTACAATAATGTCTTCTCCTTGGATATTTGTTATTTTATAATAATTTCTTTCATTGTCTTCACTAGCTTTATCAAGTGATGCATTTAAGAATTTTCCTGGCTTATAAATTATTTCTGAAATGTTACCACCACATGGTGTTCTATTTACATGGCAATCAAAAACATTCATGAAAATACTAATTTTAGTAAATTTTCTACCCTCTAAATTTAACTCTTTTGGACCGTCTACTTCATGAACCATTAAAACTTCACCATCTGCTGGGCTTGTTAAGTAGTTTTCATCATTTATTGAAATTCTTTCTGGGTCTCTAAAAAAATAATAAACCCATATAGACAAAACTAAACCAATCAACCCAAGGAAAATATTTAAGAAATATAAAAAGATTGTTATAAGAATAGCTATAGCTATAAATTTATATCCTTCAGAATGAATTTTTGGGAAGATTTTTTCGAACATAAGCTTCTATTTGATAATTTTTTATTTATATGTATATAAAGCACTAAATTACAATTACTAATATATATTATTCATTTATGTCTAAAATAAACGTTAAAAACTCAATTGTTGAACTAGATGGTGATGAAATGACAAGAGTCATTTGGGAATTCATTAAGAGTAAACTAATTTTACCTTATTTAGATTTAAATATTGAATATTTTGACCTTGGTATGAAAAGCCGTGATGATACTGATGACCAAATAACAATAAATTCTGCTAAGGCTATTAAGAAGCACAATGTTGGAATTAAATGTGCAACAATTACACCTGATGAGGCTCGTGTTGATGAATTTAAACTAAAAAGAATGTGGAGATCGCCAAATGGAACTATTAGAAATATTCTTGGTGGAACGGTTTTCAGAGAACCTATTATTTGTAAAAATATACCAAAACTTGTTCCAACCTGGACGGATCCTCTAATTATTGGAAGACATGCTTTTGGTGATCAATATAGAGCAACAGACTTTAAAGTTCCTGGAAAAGGAAAAATGGAAGTTAAGTGGACAGCAGAAGATGGTAGTGATGAAATTAAATATGAGGTTTTTAATTTTCCAGGGCCAGGGATTGCTCTATCAATGTACAACTTAGATAAATCTATAGAAGACTTTGCAAGATCTTGTTTTAATTATGGTATAATAAAAAAATGGCCTGTTTATCTTTCTACAAAAAATACTATTCTTAAAATTTATGATGGTAGATTCAAAGATATCTTTCAAGAAATTTTTGATGCTGAATTTAAAACTAATTTTGAAAAACTAAATATTACATATGAGCATAGACTCATTGATGACATGGTTGCTTGTGCCATGAAATGGAGTGGTAAATACATTTGGGCTTGTAAAAACTATGATGGTGATGTGCAATCGGATACTATAGCACAAGGATATGGATCTTTAGGTTTAATGACAAGTGTACTTCTTGCTCCTGATGGAAAAACTATGGAAGCAGAAGCTGCACATGGAACGGTTACAAGACATTATAGAATGCATCAACAAGGTAAAGAAACCTCAACCAATCCTATTGCATCAATTTTTGCTTGGACTAGAGGTTTGGCTCACAGAGGGAAATTAGATAGCAATGAAGATTTAATTAAATTTTCAACTACATTAGAAAAAGTTTGTATAGATTGTGTTGAGAATGGATCGATGACAAAAGATTTGGCAATCTTAATTGGTCCCTCTAGCAACTATTTAACTACTAATCAATTTTTAGATCAGTTAGATGGCAAACTTAAGAAAAAGCTTAATTAATTAATTTTTTAATATTTTCAAAAGATTCTTCAATTTTATTTGGCAATGTTCCTCCTGCTTGTGCAAAGTCAACTCTTCCACCACCACCTTTTCCACCTATAACCTCTGAACCAGCTCTAACAATTTTTACTGCATCAAATTTATTCTCTAATATTTTGGTAACACCCACAGCCAATCCAACCTTATTATCATTGATTGCATAAATTATTACCAACCCTTCTCCGATTTCTTTTTTTCCATCATCAATCAATTTACGTAAATCTTTAAATGGTAAATCTAAAATTTTTTGAAATCTAACCTTAATTCCATTAATAATTTGATCACTAATTTTGTTCTTTTTTTTATCTTTTAAAATTGTTCCAACTGAAAGTTGATTAAGTTGTCTATTAAGATCTTTTATCAAGACTGCTTGATCATTATTTTGAAAATTAGGTTTTCCACCTAATTTAGTAATTTTTATTGTAAGTTCTTTTATAATTTTTTCATTTTTTTGCTCTGATATGCTGGACTGTTTTTCTTTATCTTTTAAAAAGTGTTCTAGTTGTGTGTGTCTTAAAGCTTCAATTCTTCTCACACCAGCCGCTATAGAAGATTGGTTTATTATCTTAAATTTTCCAATATCCCGTGTATTTAAAACGTGTGTTCCTCCACATAACTCTGTTGAAAAAAATTGACCTCCCTCTTCTTCTCCCATAGATAAAACTCTAACTTCATCACCATATTTTTCTCCAAATAATGCAAGTGCACCATTTTCAACAGCTTCTTTTGCTGTCATTATCCTTGTTTTAATAGCTGAACTCTTTTCAATTATTGAGTTAATGTTAAATTCAATCTTTTTAATCTCTTCTTCTGAAATAGGCTTCATATGACTAAAATCAAATCTTAATCTTTCAGGCTGAACTAAAGATCCTTTTTGAGTTACATGGTCTCCCAAAACTCTTCTTAATGACTCGTGTAATAAATGAGTAGCAGAATGATAGGCTCTAATATTATTTCTTCTTTGAGTATCTATTTTTAATTCAACACTATCATTTATTTTAATTGAACCTTTTTTTACTTTTCCATAATGTATAAATAAATCTCCTAGTTTTTTTTGAACATCCAAAACTTCAAACTCAAAATTTTCATTAAAAATTTTTCCTATATCAGCTACTTGTCCCCCTGATTCTGCATAAAAAGGTGTTTGATTTACAATTATAATTCCTTCTTCATTTTCTTGAAGATCCTGTACCTCTTTATTATCCTTAAGTATTAAAGTTATTACACCTCCTGTTTTATCTGAAGTATATCCTAAAAAATCAGTAGCACCTAAACGATCTTTTATATCAAACCATATTTGATCAACCGAACTATCACCTGAACCTTTCCAATTTTTTTTTGCTAATTCTTTACTTTCTTTCATTAGTAAATCAAATTTCTTATCGTCAACTGTTAGTGATTTATTTTTCAAAATATCTTCAGTTAAGTCTAATGGAAAACCAAATGTATCGTAGAGTTTAAAAGCAACCTCTCCTGGCAATACTTTTTCTACTTTTTCTATTTCATCATTTAATATTTTTATTCCTCTATCTAATAAAACTAAAAATTTTTCTTCTTCTGTTTTTAGAGTTTCTTTTATTAATGACTGTGCCCTTTCTAGTTCAGGGTAATTGCTAGACATCTCTTCTAATAATGTTTTAAAAATATCATAGAAAATTGGTTTCTTGGAGCCCAGTAAGTGTGAATGCCTCATTCCACGTCTCATGATTCTTCGAAGTACATACCCTCTACCTTCATTTGAGGGTAAAACTCCTTCTGCTAATAAAAAAGAGCTTGCACGCAAATGGTCAGCTATCACTCTGAAACTAGATTGATTAGTTTTGTCTACTTTAACATTTAATGAATCTGCTGCTGATTGAATTAGCTTTTTAAAATGATCTGTTTCATAATTATCGTGAGTTCCTTGTAGTAATGCTGTAATTCTTTCAAGCCCCATACCCGTATCTACAGATGGTTTTGGTAGATTAATTCTTTTATCTTTTGAAATTTGCTCGTATTGCATGAATACCAAATTCCAAATCTCAATAAATCGATTGCCATCTTCATTTTTGGTGCCAGGTAACCCACCTTCTAAATGACCTCCATGGTCATAAAAAATTTCTGAACAAGGCCCACAAGGGCCAGAGTCACCCATTGACCAAAAATTATCAGATGTTGCTATCTTGATTATTCTATCATCACTAAAACCAGCTATTTTCTTCCAATAATTAAAGGCTTGCTCATCATCATGGTATACAGTCACATAAAGTCGATTTTTATCAATTCCAAATTCTTTAGTTATCAAATTCCAAGCATAGAAAATTGCTTCTTCTTTAAAATAGTCTCCAAATGAAAAATTTCCGAGCATTTCAAAAAATGTGTGGTGTCTTGGTGTATAACCTACGTTTTCAAGATCATTATGTTTTCCACCAGCCCGTACACATTTTTGTGAGGTGGTTGCTCTAATATATTCTCTTTTCTCTAATCCAGTAAACACATTTTTGAACTGCACCATACCAGAATTTGCAAACATTAATGTTGGGTCGTTATTTGGAACTAAATTACTAGACTCAACTATCTTGTGATCATTTTTTTTAAAATAATCTAAAAAAGTGTTTCTTATTTCGTTTAAAGATTTGTCAGCCATATTTTTAAAATACAGCTTTTTTATTTGATGTCTATATAAGTGTATGGGAAAAAAGGCGCTTAAATTAAGCGCCTTTTAATAATTAAAGATGACTTTAACTAATTCTTTTTTGGTGAAGTTTCATCTGTCTTGATTTCCACATTAGGGTCCTCTATTTGATCTTTTGCAGCTTTTTCTGGATCAAGTGGATTTCCTTCAATTTTTTTTGCTATTACTCCAGCTTTTTCTCTTATTGCCATTTCTATTTCGGCAGCAATCTTTGGGTTTTGCTCTAAATAAATTTTAGCATTTTCTCTACCTTGACCAATCTTTTCACCTTTATAAGCATACCAAGCTCCAGATTTTTCAACAATGTCAGCTTTAGCACCTAGGTCAACTAGTTCGCCTACTTTACTAATACCTTTGCCGTACATTAGGTCAAATTCAACAACTTTAAATGGTGGTGCTACTTTATTTTTAACCACCTTAACTCTTGTTGAATTACCAATAATCTCATCTCCATTTTTGATTGCACCAATTCTTCTGATATCCATTCTAACAGATGAATAAAATTTAAGTGCATTTCCACCTGAAGTAGTTTCTGGACTTCCAAACATAACTCCAATTTTCATTCTAATTTGATTGATGAAAATCATCATAGTATTTGTACTTGAGATTGAGCCTGTTAACTTTCTTAAAGCCTAACTCATTAATCTTGATTGAAGTCCTACATGGTGATCTCCCATTTCTCCTTCAATTTCTGCTCTAGGAGTTAATGCCGCAACTGAATCAACAACTATTACAGAAATAGATCCTGATTTAATTAATGTATCAGCTATTTCTAAAGCTTGCTCACCAGTATCTGGCTGTGAAATTAATAATTCTTCAGTATCCACACCAAGTTTTTTTGCATAAATTGGATCTAAAGCATGTTCCGCGTCTATAAATGCACATATTCCACCTGTTTTTTGAGCTTCAGCTAGCACTTGTAGGGCTAAGGTTGTTTTTCCAGATGATTCTGGGCCATAGATTTCAACAACTCTTCCTTTGGGTAAGCCACCTATTCCAAGTGCCACATCTAAACTTAAAGAACCTGTTGATACTGATTCAATATCCATTGCTCTTCTTTGGCCAAGCTTCATAACGGAGCCTTTTCCAAAATTATCTGTAATCTGGCTCATTGCCGCTTCTAAAGCTTTATTTTTTTCACTACCTTCTGATTGTTGTGCTTTTGTCGATTTAACTACTTTTAGGTTGTTTTTAGTCATTTTATGCCTTTTTTATTAAATAATTAGTATTCGAATCTTGTTTTAAATGTACACATTTTGTTCTTATTATCAATAGTTAATTTTTTATTTGTAAAATTGGCTTTATTACTTAAGTTTTAGATGGCTGCTATTTAATAAACCAATAGACTTTAGAACATTAAATTGGGCAAGTAGATAGTTTCTTTCAGAATTTACTAAAGTAATTCTTGAGCTTAGTAAAATAGAGTTAGATTGAATAACATCTAGGGTAGACCTTCCAAGTCCAGACTCATATTCAACTGTTATTCCTTCATTTGCAATCTCAGCTGCCTTAACTTGAGACTTAACTGAATTTAATAAACTTTTTGAAGATTGGAGTGTGGACCAAGAGATTGTTACATTACTATTATTGTTTTTTGTAGCATCGTTTAATAATAGTTTTTTTCTATTTTGTAAGTTTCGACTTTTATTCAATGAGGCTATATTTTTTCCACCTGAATATATTGGCCATGTGATAGATGCACTCCAAATATTCTTATTACGCTCGTCGTATATTGAGCTTAAATCTTGAGATCTAGAATTTTCATAAGATAGTTTTGCAGAAGGTGATAAATCTGATCGAGAAATAAGTACCTCCTTTGTTGATTGTTCATATTCTAACTTTGCTATAATTAATTCAGGATTATATTTTTTTGAAGCATCAATCGCACTGTTCAAGCTGATTGGAAGCATAAGATCAATATCAAGGTTTTTATTTAAACTATTTATATCCATAATTGGTCCAATCACATTTTCATAGTTTAACTTTTTAGATATAATTTCATTTTGAGATTGAATAAAATTTGCTTGAGCTCCAGCTAATGAAGACTCAGATTGAGCTAAGTCAGATAAAGTAATTTGTCCTCTTTCAAGTCTTACTCTATTGGTTTCAACTTGTCGTTCTAATAAATTAAGATTACTTTGATTAATTTTTAATTTTTCATTAGCTAATATTAAGTCTGAATAAGCTTCAATTGCTTTTAATAATACTTCTTGTTCTTTTTTTAATAGTTTTGTTCTTGCAAGGCTGATTCCAATTTCATTTTTTTTTAGATCTGCATTTCTTCCAAGGTCTATTAAAGTTTGTTCAATTTTTATAGATTGAGTGAAGGGGTCGACATCGTTAACTGCTACTTCTGCTCCTGTTCTATCTGTTAATTTACTTGTGTCTTCTTGACTTTTACTTCCAGAAATTGTGACTGAAGGCAAATAGTTACTTTTTGAAATTTTCAAATCTTCTTTTGAAATATTAATATTTTCTCTCTCAGCATTTAAGTTAGTATTATTTTTATAAGCTTCTGTTAGTGCTTCAAATAAAGTTACTGCTAAGACTTGTTGGTTTAAGAATAAAATAGAAAATAGAATTAGAATTATTTTTTTCATTATTTCTTTAGTTTTATCTTTTCAATTTGATGATTGCTATCTAAATTCATTATTATAGATGAAATTTTTAAAGCATCTTTAAACATTTGTTGGGTAATTCTTTGATAGGTTTGCATAAAATTTTTTACATCTCCACTACTCATAATTTTCAAGTTCTTCTTGTTTTTTGTTTGTACCCAAAGTTTTCTCTCTTGTTTTAATCTCCAATTTCTCAATAGATTAAAATTTTTAGCCTTTAAATAAACCAATTCATCTAACTGTTTAAATAATGACTTATATTTTGTTTTCAATTGGTTATTAACGTGAGATCTCCATTTAATACCTTGATCATAAACCTTCTCAAGTGAATTAATTGGTTTCTTAAGCTGACTTACTTTTTGAGCTCTTGCGCCAACGCACCAGCCTTCAAAAATTACCACGTCTGGTTTAGATTTAAGTTTATACCACAGACTTTTTTTACAACGATCATCTATTGCTTTATTAAACTTAGGAACTGTTAGATTTTTAAAGTTCTTTGACTTAACATTTTTAAAAAATTTTAAGATTAAATCCACGTCATGAGTTCCTGGAACTCCTCTTGTTATTAATAAAGGATGCTTATTTTTAGATAATAATTTTCTATCTTTTCTTGTCTTATAAAAATCATCAATTGAGACTTTAAAAACTTTTAATTTAAAATACTTTTGTAGAATTAAAGTTAAAATTGATGAGATAGTAGTTTTGCCTGAACCTTGACCACCTGCCAAACCAATCATTAGTGGGGTTTTTTTTTTTGCTCGCTTTGCTATCCAAAAACTTACTGGAATTAAAAAAGATTTAATCATCTTGTTTTTATTTTTAAATTTATCCTTCTTTGTTTCTTGAGATGAGATAAATTTAAGACAATCTTTTTTTGTTTTAACAAAACAATCGTTGACTTGTTGCATAGAAAATTATTTTTTATCTAGGGGATGGTTTTGACCATTATTTACAGTAATATCTTTTAAATCAAAAGTATTTATTTCATCTATACATCCAAGATTGAATCCTGTCATCGCTGGATTAGCTCTTGGGTTATGATGTGTGTAAATTCCACAGTCAGAACAAAAATAGTGTTTAGCAACTTTAGAATGAAACTGATAAAGTTTTAGTTTATCTTCACCTTTAGTAATTTTAAAATCTTCATTTTTAACCATTGACATAGTTGCATTTCTTCTTTTACAAATTGAACAATTACATTGTAATACTTTTTGTAAATCTCCATCTAAATTTATTTCTGCTTCTACTTCTCCACAATGGCATGTTAATTTTTTCATTTATATTTCTCCTATAGGTTTATATCAATTTTAAACATAACTTCATTTCTTCTAAGCTTAGGTAGCGTAAATGGTCTATTATAACTTGCTCTAATTGGAGAGCTTATTATTAATATCTTGTCTGCTCTTAAATAACTTTTTAAAAGGATTTTATGTCTTTGGAAAGATGCAGTATTGTCTGAACCAGAGTATTTAATGACAGCATAATAACCACCTTTAATATTTATGATTTTTACATCTGAGTTAGATGGACTTGGTGTGTTATATTTTTTAAATTTTGAAGGTAAGTAAAATTGCATGGTCATGCTTCCATTTTTTTCTACTTGAGTAACAGGTGTTGTCATTTTAATTTTTCTATTGCCCTTGTTGTTACCAGAGATATATTTAAATAATCTTTTAAAACCACTATTTTGATCAGAGGTTTCAGTTTCAATAACCAATCGATCGGGATACTTTCTAATTTCATAAATTTTACTTTTGCTAACTGTTGTATATTTCACTTCATCAGCTGCCATAACACTAGAAACTACAATTAAACTTAAGATATAAATTGATAAAATTTTTCTCATTTTATTTTAGTTAAACTATCTCTGGTTGAAGTTATCCACAAGAGCACAAAATGTATTTTCAATGTTCACGTTTTGATTCACTTTTGATTCAGTTCTAGACTCAAAATACAACCTCTTGCGTGTACTATATAACTAGTCTATAAATAAGAACAAAATAAGAACATGAAACTAACTATTCCCTTTTATCTGCATAAAGCAGGTGCAGGTTTCCCCTCTCCTGCAACAGATTACATTGAAGAAGATGTGGATCTTAACGTTCATCTAATAAAAAATGTTCCAGCAACGTTTATCATTAGAGTTCAGGGGAAATCGATGACCGATGTTGGTATTTACGATGGCGACTTATTGGTTATTGATAGAAGTTTAAAACCTAAAAATTTTTCGACTGTTGTTGCAAATGTTCATGATGAATTAGTTGTTAAAAGTTTTGTTAAATCAAGAGATGGGCAATTTTTAACATCAGGTTCAAAAAATATTGAAGATAAAATAATTATTGGAGATGAAACAGAAGTATTCATTTGGGGGGTTGTGACTTATGTCATCCATTCAACGTACTAAAAAAATAGCACTAGTAGATTGTAATTCATTTTATGTTTCTTGTGAAAGATTATTTAACCCTAAAATTAGAAATAAACCTGTAGTCGTTTTATCTAATAATGATGGTTGCATCATATCAAGATCTACTGAAGCAAAAGCACTTGGTATAAAAATGGGAGAACCTTATTTTAAAGCTAAAAATATTATACTTAAAAATAATGTTTATGTATTTTCTTCAAACTATTCTTTGTATGGAGATTTATCCAGGAGAGTAATGAGAACTCTAAAAAGATTTAATCCAGTTTTAGAAATATATTCTATAGATGAAGCTTTTTTAGATTTGAGCAACTATCCTGATGATGAGGTTGAAAATGTTGGAAAAGAAATTAGAAGTATTGTTTTACAATGGACGGGCATACCAACAAGTATTGGTATTGCTAAGACAAAAACACTAAGTAAGATTGCAAATCATATAGCAAAGAAAAAACAATCTGGAGTTACTAACTTAATAGGTGTTGAAAATATTGATCTACTATTAGAAAAAATAGATATTAATGATGTGTGGGGAGTTGGTAAACAGCTTACTAAGTTTTATCATCAAAATGGAATTTATAATGCCAAGCAATTAAAAAATATGTCAAATACTTGGATTAAAAAAAGTTCTAATGTTTTAAGCTCTAGGACAGCACTAGAACTTAGGGGTATTCCTTGTATTCCTTTAGATTTAAAAGGCTCAAAAAGAAAAAGCTGTGTTGTGTCAAGGTCATTTGGTACAAGAGTTGAAAAATTTCAAGAACTACAAGAAGCAGTTGCAAGTTATTGTTTAAATGCTTCAGAAAAAATTAGATCAGAATCTTTAATAGCAAAATCGATAACCGTTTCTGTTAGAACAAGCCCCTTTCAAAATAGAGGCGTATATTATTCAAATGCTAAAACTATAGATTTTCCAATAGCTACTAATAATAGTATTGAAATAGTTAAAACTGCTTTAGTTGCATTAAAAGAAATTTTTATTAATGGATATAGATATCAAAAAGCAGGAATAACATTGACTGGTTTAATTAGTTCAGATGGTAGCAAAAACTTATTTTCATCAGAAAAAGATGAAAAAATTAAAGGTTTAATGAGATCTATTGATAGTACAAACTATAGGTATGGTCGATCGACACTAATTTTAGCTAGTGCTGGAGTGGACAAGAGGTGGAACATGAGAAGAGATCACTCTTCAAAGATAGATACGGCTGACTTTTATTCATTACCAATAATAAAGGCTATTTAATCAAATATTGCTTTTACATCACCAAATGCTGACGATGTAACTTCAATTACTTTTTTTTCATTAATTGGAACTGGAAACCCATACGCACCAGTTAATATCAAATCACCTTTTTTTAAAATATTATTTATTTTAGTTTGCTCATTAACTAACCAAGTTACTTCAGATAACATATCATGAGGCCATTTTTTATTGGACCAGGCATCTACTATTTCTTTATCATAAATAAGTTTTAGGTTAGTAGATTGATTACTTTTAGGAAATTTAGTTTCAGGTCCTAAAATAACTCCAGCATGAATGGCGTTATTTGCAAGAAGCTCAGCTCCATGAGGAGTATCTCCATAAAAAACTAAATTATGAATCTCTATTAAGGGGTAAATTGACTCAATAGATTCTAGTATATATTCAAAAGAAATAAGTTCAGGTTTTAAGTCACGATTTAATATAATTCCAAATTCTGCCTCCATAGCAGGGTTTGAATAATCTTTTTTATCTAATAATACTCCACTAGTATGTAATTCCTTTTGCCAAAGTGTTCCCCAGGCAGGTTGTGTAAGACCCATTTTCTTTTGAGTTTCTTTCAAAACACATCCTATCTTATAACCAATTATTTCTTCTCCCCTTTTTTTTCTTAATTTAGAAACAGTTGATTGGATAAATGAGGCTTCAGTATTGCTTATCTTTATTTTGCTTTTAAATATTGCTCCAGGGTCTTTTGAGTCATAATCTTCTAAAATTTTTTGTGCAAATAGATCAATATCCTTGTTAGTTAACACAGACATTACTTAAGTGTGTCTATTTTTTTAATATTATCTAAAGAGTTGTTAAATTCTGATATGTTTTCTCT
The DNA here is from genome assembly GCF_047729545.1 of Candidatus Pelagibacter sp. Uisw_092. GTDB lineage: Bacteria > Pseudomonadota > Alphaproteobacteria > Pelagibacterales > Pelagibacteraceae > Pelagibacter. The sequence goes on from NZ_CP159824.1 coordinate 947,297, forward strand.
TCTAGATAATATGATCACTGAAACCATCATTATGATAACTCCAATGACAGGTATTAGTGTAATAGTTGATATTCTACCAACTACTAAAAATAAATAGACAATTAAAAAAACTAAAGATCTAATTAATAAAGTTATTTTAAAAACTGCAATAATTGAAAGAGAATGTTTTAATAGATTAATAAAGCTCATTTTAGAAGGACCAAAATACCTTGTGCCCCTTTCAGATGGAATGGATTTTCTATCTTTTACTATTTTTGCTAATGATCCTGAAAAACTACTCCATGTTGCAGGCTCATTAACCATTTCATTAACTACAGACTTAGGAAGGCATGTATAATTACCATATTTGATTGTTTGTCCTGTAAAAACAAGAGTCAAATACTTATGGGCTAAATAGCAAAATTTAAATATGAATCCTTCAGATCTTTTTACTCTTTCAGCTGTAATAACTGTATCTGAAATTTCTTTAATTTTTTCAATTAATAAACTAAGTTCTTCTGGTCTATCCTCTCCATCACCATCCATTGGAATTACATAATCAAATTCTTCTTTTTCATTAATATGTTTTAACCCAGCAGCATTACACCTTGCATGCCCCCTATTTTCTTTCATATTTATGACTTGAATTGATTTTAGATTATCAAAATTAACTAATAACTCTGGCCTATTTTCGGTGGATGCATCGTTGACTATTATTACTGAAAACTCACCATCTAATGTTGAAACTTCTGAATTAATATTTTCTAATAATTTAAAAACTGACTGCCAATCATTATAAATAGGTATTAATATCTTTATTTTACTCATTTAGTTCTTCCAATCATTACAATTTGAGGGTCCATATTAAAGCAATGTTTTTTGCCAGATCCCTCAAAAGATTCAAATTTTTCATTCTTACATGGCTTAAGTTTGTTTCCTATAAAAATAGATCCTAATCCATTAGTATCCATACCATTCCAAACTGGTCGAGATTTTAAATGGTAAGATAAATTACCTGCAAACCACTCATCACCAATTGCAAACTTAATTCCCTCTATAAAATTTTTATCCCATTCATTTTGAACTTTTTTTGCTATTTCTTTTCCAGGATAATCTGTTCTTTTATCCGTTTGAGTAATTGAAATATAAGCATAAGCAAAAGGTGAAAAGATAAATAAAATTAAAAATGCTGATAAGAATCCATTTAACTTTTTTAAATTTATTTGTGCTTGGAACACATAGACAATTAATACACCAAAGAATAAATAAAATGGAGTCATCCACATTGTTCTTATTTTAGATCCAGTTAACATTGAAGTTAAGAACATTAACCCTATTGGAATTAAATTAACAAATATCAAAAACAGTAATTTTTTATCCTTTAAATAAATTTTAAATTCAAATTTTTGAATTAAGAAGAATGACATAATTAAAAATGGAATTAATATTCCAGTTTGTTTACCTAAAAATATTAATGGGTAAATTATATGATCTAATAAGCTTGAGTTTTCTAAACCTGCTCTAGCCAATCCATAAGTGATAGTTACATAATCATTATTTGTTAACCAAATTAGATGCGGAACTAATAAAATAATAAAGACTTCTAGAGAAATTAAATATTTAAAATCAAATTTTTTATATTTTTTTATAAAAATTGCATAAAAAAATAATAGATCTATTGTTATTAAAAGATAAATAAAAAGATATTTTGATAAAAAACCTATGGCTGAAAATACTCCTAGACAAAAACAATCCTTGAATGTTATTTGTTGTCTATTAAATAATTTCCAAGAATAATAAACGCATAAAGCCCAGAAAGGTAATTGACAAACATTTACATTGAACTCTGGAGTAGTAAAATTATAAAAATAAATACCTTCAAGTAAAAGAACTGAAATTAAGCTTAAAGTTTTATTTTTAAATATCTCTTCAGCAAATTGAAATACAACAACAAAAGCTATAATTACAAATATTTGACTTAACAAATAATATGCCCAATCCTGTGCACCAAAAATTTGATAAAAAACTTCAAGAAAAAAAGCAACAGCTGGTGGATGTTTGTTAAAACCCCAATCTAAATTGCTGCCCCATGCTAAATGTTCAATGGTATCAAGTGGTAAATTATTATTTGTTAATGATGGAATTAATGTCCATAAAATTAAATGAATTGTAATAAAACTGTAAAATAATTTATTTATATTTATTTTATCAAAACTCATAATCAACTTATATTATTACTGTTTAATCCTGTCTAAATTTATATGAATTAACCATGCTTGACAGCTAATAATTGCTGAATATACTGCGGCCACTTAAATTTAAATATATGCCTAAAATCATAAAATCATCTGCTAAAAAAACAGCAGTTAAAGCAAAGAAGCTTCCAATCGCTAGTAAAAAGCCTGCTAAGATAATAAAAAAATTTGATAATGCTGAAAAAAAAGTAAAGGCACCAATTAAAATTTCTAAAAACTATATTCCTAAAGATACTGAAAAATACATGTGTGATAAGCACTTATCCTTTTTTAAAATAAAACTTACAGAATGGAAAAAAGAATTAGTAAAAGCAAATAATGAAGCCCTTTACCATGGCTCAATGGATGATAATAGTGTATCAGCAGATATTGTTGATCAGGCAAGTTCTTACACTGATAAAGCAGTAGAAATGAAAGCAATTAACAGACAAATAAAATTAATTTCTAAAATTGATCAAGCTTTATTGCGTGTTAGAGATGGAGTTTATGGTTTTTGTGCAGAGACAGCAGACCCAATTGGATTAAAAAGATTAATGGCAAGACCTGTTGCTGAACTTTGTATAGCAGCTCAAGAGAAGCATGAAAAAGAGGAAAAAGTATATGCTGACGATTAAAGTTTAGGTCTTTTCTTAATTTGCATCAAGAACAGCATGTAAAAATTGTTTTGTTCTTTCATTTTTTGGATCATCAAATAATTGTTCTGGTGGACCTTGTTCAAAAATTTTTCCTTCATTAAAAAAACATACACGATCTGATATTTCTTTAGCAAAACCCATCTGGTGTGTAACCATAATCATAGTAAGATCATGCTCTTTATTCAAAGATCTAATTACATTTAAAACTTCACCAACAACTTCAGGGTCTAGTGCAGAAGTAATTTCATCTAACAGCATAACCTTTGGTCTCATGGCTAAAGCTCTAGCTATTGCAACACGTTGTTGTTGACCACCCGATAATCTTGAAGGATGTTCATCTTTTTTATCTGATAATCCTACTAAATCTAATAAATCTAATGCTCTTTCCTCAGCCTCTTCTTTTTTCATGCCAAGTACTTCAATTGGAGCCTCAATACAATTTTGAAGAGCAGTCATATGAGGAAAAAGATTAAACTGCTGAAACACCATTCCTATTTTTGATCGTCTTTCTCTTAAATATTTTTCGTTAGCGACAACTAAGTTTCCATTTTTATCAGGCATGTGAGTTAATGGTTCATTTTCTAAATGAATTACACCTTTATCAATTTTCTCTAAAGTCATCAAAGCTCTTAATACAGTTGTTTTACCTGATCCCGATGGGCCAATAATTGAAACCATTTCATTTTTTTTTATTTCCAAATTAAGCCTATCTAGAACAACAAGATCTCCGTATTGTTTTGTAACATCAGAAAATTTTACCAAAGTATCATTAGTATCATTCATTTAATTTTTTACCTTTCCTTGTGCTTTGTTAACTGTTTTTTCTAATTTTCTAATACCCATTGCTGCAGGTATAGACAAAATTAAGAAAATAATTCCAACCATAGTATATGGTTCTAAATAACGATAGTGATACCCACCTACTGCTGTTGCTGCGTGAAACAATTCTGCAACTCCAATAGTTGATAATAATGGGGTATCTTTAAAAATTCCCACTAGATAATTCCCCATTCCTGGAATTGCTATAGGAAAAGCTTGAGGAAAAATTATTTTTTTATAAGTGTATATTGTGGAAAAATTTAACGCTCTACAAGCTTCCCACTGAGATTTGGGAACTCCCTCTAATGCTCCTCTATAAACCTCTGAAAGATATGTTCCAAAATGAAGTCCTATAGTTATCATTGCCGACACCCAAGCAGATAAAACTATACCAAATTGAGGTCCTACAAAGTACACAAAAAATAATTGAATAAGAAGTGGAGTTGAACGAATAAATTCTACTATTTCTCTAACTATAATATTTACAAACTTGTAAGGTGTTCGTTGACCTAATAAAAACAGCATACCTACTACAACCGCTATTGCATAACCTATTCCAGCAGCCATTATAGTGTTTAAGGTTGCCCATAACATTTTAGGTAATATTTGATAAGCAAAATCCCATTTCCATTCTGCATCCATATTATATCTTCTCCTTTCCTACTTTTCTTGCAGCAAGAACCTCTAACCAACGTAAAAAAGGGACAAGAAAAAATCTTGATATAATATAATATATTATAAGTGCAGTTCCAAAACATTGCGCAGATAACCATGTAATAGAATTAATTTGTTTTGCTTCAAATGTTAAATCAACAACAGTTACTAGCGCAACTAGTGCAGTAGCTTTTAAAAGTTCTACTGTCAAGTTTGCTGCTGGTGGAAGTATAATTGGAAAAATTTGTGGTATAATAATCCTTCTCATTCTTTTTGCTGGACTAAAGTTTAGAGCATAAGCTCCTTCCCATTGACCTTTTGGTACTGCTATTATTCCACCTCTTACTATTTCGGCTCCATAAGCACCAAAATTCATCCCTATAGCTACAACACCTGAAGTGAATGCTTCAAGAGACATACCAAAAAAAGGTAAAACATAGTAAACCCAAAATAATTGAACCATTAAAGAGGTTCCTCTAAAAAATTCTATATAAATAGTTGCAGCACCTTGAATAATAGAATTATTTGACACTCTCATTAGGCCGAAAATTATTGAAATTATTACATAGAGAATGGTGGCACAAATTAACACCTTAACTGTAGTAACTGTTCCTAACAATAAAGTAGACCCATGTTCTGCTAAGAATGAAAAATAACTCACTTTTAAAACCCTTAATTAAATTTAAAAAAAATCAGGCGACTTTTATTCATCGCCTGATTAAATTAATTTATTAATAATATTACTTAGTTGAACAAGCCCACTCAGTGCTCATTGAAGGAGGTGGTAGTTGAGCCTTATCATAACCATACTCACCAGCTCTCTCTAACATTTTTGCTGGGTTAGCCATAACTTTTGCTAAAGCTGTATTGAAATTATCTCTAAATTCAACATCACTTTTTCTAAAGCCAATACCAACTACATTTAAAGTTTCTTTAGGCATTAATTTAGGGTCAGTCACTTCAAACATACCGTTACTTTTTGCTTCATGTTCTTTTGCACCAAAGAATGTTTGAACAGCAACATCAGCTCTTCCAGCTTTCATTGCAGCAAGAATTCCAACTTCACCTTCAACTAACATCATTTGACTTTCAGGAACACCATACTTTTTAGCAGCTTCAACAGTGTTAAATCCAGCACCAGTAACAAGTTTTGCACCAGTTCTAATAACATCTGCATAATTGTTAATTCCCATAGGGTTACCTTTTGGAACCATCATGGCATCACCAAAAACACCTATAGGATCAGAAAAGTTCATGTTTGCACATCTGCTTTTTAGAATATACATACCACCAGTAACCATATCTGAACGATTTGCATTTAATCCGGGTATTAATCCAGACCATTCAAAAACTTTAGTTTCAGTTTGATCTTCTGTAATTCCCATTTCTTCAAGAACAGTTAAAGCTATCATGTTAACAAATCCTAAAGCTTGACCGTTATCTCCTGCATAAGCCCACGGCACTGCAGTTCCAAAACCAAGTCTTAACTTGTCACCACCTTTTAATTTACTAGTTAACGTTTCAGCGCTAACTGCAGTAATACTAAAAAGAATTACAAGAAAGACTCCAATTGATTTTAAAAATCTATTCATTTTTTTTCCTCTATTTAAGTTTATTTTAATAATTAAAACAAAATTGAAGTTGTTTGTACATCAAAAAAAATAGATACAACTTAAAGTTGCTTAATAAAATATTTATATTAATTAATTATCTGAACTTTATCACTTAATTTAATTTCACCGTCATCAAGTGCAGTCAAATAAACTCCCATTTCAAAATGATTATAAGTTTTTTTTAATGACTGAAGTAAATTTAAAGAATTGTCATCTGTGTTTGGTTTTAGATTAATTGCAACACATCTTGGTATGTTTTTTTCAACTTTAAAAGAAACACCATTGATTTTAACAATTTTTCCGATCCATTCTCGTTCTTTCCATGGTTCAACTCCATTAATATGAATGTTGCCTCTAAATCTTTGAGCCTCAATTTTTTGATTAATTTTATTCTTAAAATCCTCAATACTCTTATTATTTAAAAGAGATACCGAATGAGATAAAACTGTTTTATTTGATATCGATGTATCAAAAAAAGGAAGGTCTTTATTTTTCATTAATACTATTGGTTTTTTAAGGGAATTTTCTAATTCTAAGATTTTATTTGAAAGTAAGTCATATTCATTCATTTCATTTACATTAATTGTTAAAATTTTCTCATTTTTAAAAGTTAATGTTAATTTATTTTCAACAAATAAAAAATTATACTTATTCAATACTGGAGAGTTTTTTAGAGTTAAAATTTTATTCCATTTTCCTCTTCTTTCTTCAGGATTTTTTTCAAATAGCTTTACTTGTTCTAAATCTAAATCTTTAGCAAATGCAAAAATTCTATCTCCTATAATTCCAATATCTTTTTTAATTTCACACTTATCAATAGTTTGAAATGATATGGATTTAACTGGACAATAATTTATTGAAGAAATAGTTACGCTCATATAATATTTTTAAATAATATGCCTAAATTGTCTTCAAATCAACTTCAAGAGTATAACGATAATGGTTATGTTGCTCCAATAGAAGTTTTAACTAAAGATCAAGCATTCGAGATAAGAAAAGAAATAGAAAATATTGAAGCCCGTTGGCCTGATGAACTGAAAGGTGCCGGTAGAAATTATGTGCATATGATTTCTCCTATACTTGATGAAGTTTGCCATAACTCAAAAATACTAGATGCTGTTGAGAGTATAATTGGAAAAAATATTCTTATTTGTGGAACAACTTTATTTATTAAAGACCCATATAAAAAAGGATTTGTAAGTTTTCATCAAGATGCAACATACATTGGGTTGGAACCTCATAATTGGGTAACTGCTTGGTTAGCAATAACTGATGCTAACGAAGAAAATGGCTGTATGAGAATGTGGTCTGGTTCACATAAAGCTAACATCAGACATCATGAACAAAAATATGATGAAGGTAACTTATTAACAAGAGGTCAAACTGTAGAAAATGTTCCCTTAGATAAAACAACACCTTTGGTTTTAAAAGCAGGACAAATGTCATTACATCATCCAACAATAGTTCATGGTTCAGGACTAAACAAAAGTAATGATAGAAGAATTGGTTTTGTAGTTCAAAGCTATATTGGCAGTAATGTAAATCAAGTTTTAGGTAAAATGTATGTTCAGCAAGCAAGAGGAAATGATACCTTTAAACATCATCAACATACTAAAAGACCAAGTAGCCTTATGAATTCAAATGATATTGAAATAAGGAAGAAAGCAAATGATGACCTTCAAAAAATTTTTTATCCTGGTTCTACAAGAAAAAGAGATTTTTAGTAAGGTTCTCATCTTTGATTAAATATTTTTCCCTACAAAATATAAGATAGTACTAGTCACATTGACTAGCTATAAAAAAATGATCTATAATTAGAAATGAAAAAAAATAACTCTAGACAAAATTCAATTTCATTTACTTTTGCTAAAAAACATATTTATTATTATTATGCTTTGATTTGGATAGTTTTATTATTATATGTATTTATTAAATGAACAAAAAAATAATACTAATTATTGTTGTTGTGTTAGCTATAGAATTATCAGGAAATGGTATCTTAAGCTCTATATACAGACTAATTAGTTAAGAGATTAAGGTTGAGGAGGAAACTCTTTTTTATTCATAAACTGATATCCTTTTATTACTGCTTCTCTTTTAGAAATATCAATATACCAACTTGATAAATTCTTATAATTCTTAAGTCCAATATCATGCCATTCATGTCTTGCAATCCAAGGCCATGTTGCAATATCTGCAATTGTATAATCATCCCCAGCTAAGTATTTTGATGAAGATAATCTCTCATCTAGTTCGCTATAAATTCTTTTTGTAATTTTAAAATATCTTTCTTCTCCAAATTCACTTTTTCCAGGATTGTAATGATGAAACTGATGATGCTGTCCAATCATTGGTCCTATAATTCCCATCTGCGCCATCAACCATTGGTTTATGGTATGCCTATCTTTTGCTTCATAAAATTTGTTATGTTTTTCAGCTAAATATATAAGTATTGCACCAGACTCGAATAATGACTGTCCATTTTCATGATCTGTAATTACTGGTATCTTTCCAAATGGGCTTATTTTTTTAAAATCTTTTTTAAATTGCTCATCTTTTGACAAATCAATTTTAGTAACTTTAAAATCACAACCTATTTCTTCTAACATTATTGTTATTTTTTTTCCATTTGGAGTATCTGCTGTAAATAGCTCTATCACTCTTTAACACCCAATCTGCTTTTTACTGTCTTAGAGGAAGTGGTAAACTCAAATCTGTATTTTTCATCTGGTTTAGCGTATTTAAAACAACCTCTAGCAGCTAATGCTCCCTCATGAAAACCTGAAAGAATTAATTTAAGTTTTCCGGGATAGGTGCAAATATCACCAATTGCAAAAATACCTTCTTTATTGGTTTCAAAATTTTCTGTATTAACCGGTATTGTTTTCTTATCTAAATTTAATCCCCATTCAGCAATTGGCCCTAGTTGCATTATTAATCCAAAAAAGCCCAAAACATAATCAGTTTTAATTTCTTTTATACTCTCATCATCATGCTTGATGTTAATACCTTCAACTTTTTCATTACCGCTAACTGAACCTAATTGGTATTTAGTATGAACTTCTATCTTACCTTCATCTTTTAATTGGTTAACTTTATCAATACTTGCTTGCATTCCTCTAAATTCATCTCTTCTGTGGACTAATATAACTTTAGATGTATTTGAGAGTTCTATCGCCCAATCTAGCGCTGAGTCTCCTCCACCAAAAATGGTAACTGTTTTATCTTTAAAGATTTTTTTGTCTTTAATTGAATAAAGTATTTGTTTTCCTTCATACTTTTCAATTTCTTTTGTTGGGAATTTTCTTGGCTCAAAAGATCCTACACCAGCTGCAATAATTATACTTGATGCTTCAAATTCAGTTCCTTTATTGGTCTTTATTAACCATTTTTTTTCAACTTTTTTAATTTCTTGTACTCGCTCATTTAAATGAAAATTTGTTTTAAATGCTTTAATCTGTTCAATTAAGTTTTTAGTTAACTCTTCTCCAGTGCATTCTGGAACAGCAGGAATATCATAAATAGGTTTATCAGGATAAAGTTCAATGCACTGTCCACCTATTTTATCTAAATTATCAACTACTTCACATTTTAATCCGATTATTCCTAATTGATGAACACAAAATAATCCAACTGGCCCTGCACCTATTATCAAAGTATCTGTTTTAATCATTTAACCTTGTTTTGATGGAATGCTAACCGTTAGTCCATCTAGTTCATCAGAAACTAATAGCTGACAACTTAATCTACTAAATTTATTAGGTTCAAAAGCCATATCTAACATATCTTCTTCACCATCTTCTTTTTTTGGAAGTTTATTAAACCATTCTTCTTTGACATAAACATGGCAAGTGGCACAAGCCATTCCACCTCCACAATCGGCATCTATTCCTGGAATATCGTTTTGAACCGCACCCTCCATTACACTTAACCCATTAGAAACTTCTATGGTGTGAGACTTTCCATTATTTTCAATGTAGGTAATTTTAGGCATTGAACTATATATAATTACATAAAAAAAAGGGCAAGTACACAAAATGTACTCGCCCTTCTTAAATTATTTATGTTTGCTAATTATCTAGCTTTTCTACCACCAGCTTGCGTTGCTGCAGCCCAAATTACTAGACCAAATGCAATCTTGTTTAAGAAGTCAGCAAGGTTATAAATAACATTAAGTGAGTTAGCATCGATGCCACCTGTTAGGTAACCAAATACGTAACCTAATGGGTAGATTGCCCAACCTACTGTAATAATCATTCTCATTGCACCAAATGCAGTAACAAGAGCTTTGTTACCACTTTTTGCTGCAGCCTTACCTGCTTCACCTGAGAATACTTCATAAAGAATGTAGAACCATCCAGCCATACCGATTACAAAACCAAGTGTAGCGTTAATGTATCCTGCTTCTCCTAAGTATCCACCAAGTAGCATCACAACTGTTCCAATTAACAATCTCCAGAATATTCCAGCATTTGCTTTTCCTACAGCAGCTAGAATTAAATAAAATTCTATCATTTGTAATGGTACAGTGATTAACCAGTCAATATATCTGTAAACTGTTGGTGACTTACCAGTTATTACCCATACATCTCTCATATACATGTAATGTATAAAAGCGATACCAGTTACTAGACCAGCAACAATTATTGACGTTCTCCAACCTGAAGCAACACTTCCTGCTTCTAGGAAAAAGAAAGCAGTTGACGCTAATAACGCCATTGAAATCACCCAAAACGAGATTCCAACAAAGTCATCAGACGCTAACATCGCAGTCTCTGCGTTTGCTACACCTGAAGCACCCATTAGGGCTACAGCTGTAAGAGCAAACAATTTTAGTTTTTTCATAAAAAACTCCATCTTTGTTAGTTTTTAACTTTAGTTTATATAAACTAGACCTAAACTAATGTTTAAGTCATGTTGAAGGTTAACTATCAAAGTTATCTAGTTTTTAGAAGGCTTAATTACATCTAATTTGTATTGATTTTACTTACTTTTTAAATTTTAATACAATTTTTAATTTAATAAGCTTAAAAAACTAACAAAATAGAATCAAATCATATGTCAAAAAAATTTAATGATATTTACCAAAATTCTTTAAAAAATCCTGAAGATTTTTGGCAAGAAGTATCTAATGATATTTTTTGGTTTAAAAAACCCACTAAAATTTTAAATAAATCTAACCCACCTTTTTATAAATGGTTTGAGGATGGTGTTACCAACACTTGTTATAATGCTTTAGACATTCATATCGATCAAGGTAGAGGCGACAAGCTAGCTTTAATCTATGACAGCCCAATAACTGGCAACAAAAAACAGTTTACCTACAAAGAATTAAAAGAAAAAGTTTCAAAATTTGCAGGAGCGCTAAGAAATCAAGGAGTCAACAAAGGTGATAGAGTTATAATCTATATGCCTATGATTCCAGAGGCAGTTATAGCAATGTTAGCATGTGGGAGAATTGGAGCAATTCACTCTGTAGTGTTTGGGGGGTTTGCCTCAAATGAACTTGCTAGCAGAATTGATGACAGTAAAGCAAAGGTAATAGTTACAGCTTCATGTGGCTTTGAACCTGGAAAAACTGTTGAGTACAAACCATTGGTTGATGCGGCAATTAAAATGGCTTCTCATAAAATAGATAAAATGATCTTATTTCAAAGAATAGATCACACAGTTGAACTTAACGCTCCAAAAGAAATCAGTTGGGGTGAAGCACTTTCAAATGCAAAAGAAGTAGATTGTGTCGAGATGAATTCAAATGATCTTGCTTATATTTTATATACTTCTGGAACCACAGGTGTTCCCAAAGGAATAGTTAGAGATATTGGAGGTCATATAGTTGCTCTTAAATGGACTATGAAAAATATTTACAATATTGATGCTGATGATGTCTGGTGGTCAGCAAGTGATATCGGATGGATTGTTGGACATTCATATATTGTTTATGCCCCTTTATTTAAAGGTTGCGCTACAGTATTATTCGAAGGGAAGCCCGTTGGCACTCCTGATGCTGGTGCTTTTTGGAAAATAATTTCAGACTACAAAGTAAAATCCCTTTTTACTGCACCAACTGCTTTTAGAGCTATTAAAAAAGAAGACCCTGAGGGTAAGTTTTTTTCTAAATATGATTTGAGTAAATTTGAGTCATTGTTTTTAGCTGGTGAAAGAGCTGACCCAGATACCATTAAATGGGCAGAAAACTTATTAAAAGTTCCAGTAATTGACCATTGGTGGCAAACTGAGACAAGTTGGGCAATTAGTTCTAATTGTACAGGAATTGAAATGATGAAAACAAAATATGGTTCAGCATGCAAAGCAGTTCCTGGTTATGATGTTCAAATCATGAAGCCTGATCAAACACTAGCTAAGCCGAATGAAATGGGAGATATTGTTGTAAAATTGCCGTTACCACCAGGAACCTTTCCAACGTTATGGAATGCAGACAAAAGATATAAAGATAACTACATGACTAATTATGAGGGTTATTATGAAACATATGATGCTGGCCATATTGATGAAGATGGGTATATCTGGATCATGTCTAGAACAGATGACGTTATTAACGTTGCAGGTCACAGACTATCAACAGGCGCTATAGAAGAAGTTTTATCTGAACATCAATCAGTTGCTGAATGTGCCGTGTTAGGAGTTGCTGATAGATTAAAAGGGCAATTACCAATAGGATTAGTTATTCTTAAACTAGGTGTTAAAAAGGATAATGAAACAGTTTCAAAAGAATGTATTAAAATGGTTAGAGATAAAATTGGTCCTGTTGCTGCATTTAAAGTTGTAATTGTTATTAAAAGATTACCTAAAACAAGATCAGGAAAGATTTTAAGAGGAACACTAAGAAAAATTGCTGATAAAGAGGAATACAAAATACCTGCAACTATTGATGATCCATTAATTTTAGAAGAAATTAAAAAAGAATTCATTTATAATAAAATAATTAAATAGAAATATTCAAACAATATTAAATTTTGAAAAACCCTTTAGTATCTATATTAATTGCAAATTATAATAATGCTAAATACATAGCAGATTGTATTAATTCTCTTAAAAAACAGAAATATAAGAACATAGAAATTATTTTTTTTGATGATAATTCAAAAGATGAATCAATTAATGAAATTAAAAGATATAAAAAAATAAAAATTATAAGAAACAAAAAAAAAACTAATATAAGTTCTTATAATCAAATGAAGGCTTTTTGGGAAGCTTACAAATTAAGCAAAGGTGAGATTATTTGCCTTCTAGACAGTGATGATTATTTTCACAAAAATAAAATTGAAAAAGTTGTAAATTATTTCAAAAAAGATAAGGAAATTGAATTTTTATTTGATTATCCACTAATTAAAAGAAATAAAAAAATACATAAAATAAATATAGATAATAGTAAAAAAAAAATTTTTAATCAATGGCCCTATAATCACCCCACTAGCTGCATAAGTATAAAAAGAAAGGAATTTGAATATATGTATAAGGCTATTTCTATAAGAAAATATCCAGAAGTATGGATGGATTTTAGAATATGTCTATATTCAAAATATAAAATAAAAAAAGTTAGTAAAGTTAATGGTCACTTTACATACTATAGACGGCATATAGAAAGTGCTACTTCAAAACATAAATACCTAAGCAATAATTGGTGGAAAAGAAGAATGCAATCTCATAGTTATCTAATTTATTTTCTAAAAAAAGAAAAAATTAATTTTAAAAATAATATTGACTATTACATAACTAAAATTTACAATTTTTTTATTTAATAAAAACATATCTAATTTTAATGTTTGCAATTTTTTTGAAGTTGGTGGAACAATGTTACTACCTATTTCACAAAATTTTACAAAAATTATTCCAACGACTACTCTTGCAGTCTTTTATTTGCTGTCTTTTTATCTTATAACTTTTGTTGTTGATAAAATTCCAATAGCTATTGTTTATGCAACATGGAGTGGTCTTGGAGTATTTACAGTTGCAATATTAGGATATATCTTCTTTAAACAATCATTGTCTTGGCAGGCTGTATTAGGACTATTCTTTATTGTTTTTGGAGTTGTGCTTGTAAATAGCTTTTCAGTAAAAACTATTTAAAATTTTAAAGGCTTACCATCAGGACCACCTAAAATTTTACCATCCCTCATTTTGATTTGACCGTTAATGATTGTTGATACTGGTGTGCCTTTAAATTCATATCCATCAAAAGGTGACCAACCACATTTACTTTCAATATTTTCATTTTTAATTGTAATTTTTTTATTCATATCTACGATTGTGAAATCAGCATCAAAACCCTCTTTAATAAAACCTTTGTCTTGTATCTCAAAAATTTTTACTGGATTTTCACATATAGAATTCATTAATTGTTCTAAACTTAATTTTCCATCATTAACATGATTTAACATAACTGGTAAAAGTGTTTGAACACCTGGCATTCCAGATGGTGAATTTGGATAATTTTTTTCTTTATTCTCTTTTAGATGTGGAGCATGATCAGAACCAATTGTATCATTAAAATTATTTTTTACTCCATACCACAATCTATCATAATGGGACTTATCTCTTAAAGGTGGATTCATTTGAGCATAAGTTCCAAGTTTATTATAACAATCTGGAGCATAGATTGTTAAATGTTGTGGTGTAATCTCAAATGTTATGTTGCCTTTGTGTTGTGATAAAAAATCAATTTCCTCTTTCGTAGTGATATGAAGAATATGGGCTTTTTTCTTATATCGCTCAGCAATTCTGACTATTCTTCTAGTTGATGAGATTGCACATTCAGCACTTCTCCAAATTGGGTGTGAATGAACATCTCCTTCTTTAATCAATTTTTTATTAATATTTAAAATTGCTTCATCCTCAGAATGTACTGCAACAACTTTTGAGCTACTTTTAAATACTTTTTCAATGTCCTCTTCCTCAGAAACTAAAAGATTTCCAGTTGAGGATCCAGCAAATAGTTTAATTCCACAACAGCCCTCTAAATTTACCAAATCTGCTAACTCACTTGCGTTATCAGCTGTTGCTCCAAAATAAAATGCATAATTGCAATACATTCTATTTTTAGCTAAATCTAATTTTTTCTGAAACTCTAACTTGGTAGATGTTGGTGGATTAGTGTTTGGCATCTCAAACACACTTGTTATGCCACCTACTATTGCAGCCCTACTTCCTGAGTGTAAATCTTCAGTATCTGTTGACCCAGGTTCTCTAAAATGAGTTTGGGTATCAATACAGCCCGGTAAAACTGTTAACCCTTTAGCATCAAAAATCTCTTTTGCTTCACTATCAATTTTGCCAATTTTTATAATTTTACCATCTTTAATTGCTATATCTTGATCCTTAAGAGCTTTGTCTATGTAACATGAACCATTTTTAATTATTAGATCTAACATTTATGAAAAAAGTAATTATATTATATTTAGCTATCAATCAATTATGAATACACAAAAAGTATATATTTTAGAAGATAGAGGAATTCTCTATATAAATGGAGCAGATGCTAAAGAATTTTTGCAAAATATGATTAGTAATGACATTAATAAGGTTAATGAAGACAATAGTTGTTTTGCATCACTGCTAAGTCCTCAAGGGAAGTTTCTTTTTGCATTTATTATTGTAAAACATAAGTCTGGTTATTTTGTTGACTGTGAAAAATCTCAAGTAGAAGCGCTCTTTAAGCAACTAAGCATCTACAAACTTAAATCTAAAGTTGAAATTATGAATTTAAGTAATGAATTTGTTGTTGCTGCATTTAGTTGTAAAAAATTTTTAAGATTTGAAGGTGCCAAGGATCAGCCTGGAAACACAATAAAATATAGGGAGGACCCTATTTTATTAGACCCAAGAAATAAAGACTTAGGTGCAAGGCTTATTATTAATTTAGAAAAACTTTACCTATCTTTAAAAAAATTAGAACTAAAGGATTCCCCAATTGCTGAATATTATAAATTAAGTCATGAATTAGGAATTGCTCAAAAAGAAATGAATAAATTACAAAATAAACTATTTGGAATTGAATGTAATTTTGAGGAGCTAAATGGAATAGATTTTAAAAAGGGCTGTTACGTTGGTCAGGAAAATACGGCCAGAATAAAACTAAAAAATAAACTTTTCAAAAGATTATTAGCTATACAATTAATCAGTGGAAATTTAATTGAAGGTGCTTCAATTTATGCCAATGATATTGAAATAGGTAAAGTATTGATTAATGATGAATATCCCTTTGCATTAATCAAATATCTAGATGAAAACTTTAAAAAAGACAGTGAATTAAAAAGTGAAAATGCAGTTTTAAGAATAAAAATACCAAATTGGATATAGTAGTGTGGCATAATAAGGAATGACAAGTATTAACCTAATTGATAAGTTTTGACATGGAATTTACACCAGAAGTAAGAATAGCAACTGATCCTATTTATCAAAAAATATCAAAGGTTATGCCTGAGATTGAGTGGTCAGTTCATGCTCCTTATATTCATAGAATCAATCAATTAAAAAAAGAAAAAAATGCAATTATACTTGCTCATAATTATCAAACTCCAGAAATTTATCATGGTATTGCAGATGTTGCTGCAGACTCTTTAGCTCTTGCAATTGAGGCTTCAAAAACTGAGGCTGATATTATTGTAATGGCAGGAGTTCACTTCATGGCAGAAACATCTAAGTTAATGAGTCCTGAAAAAAAAGTTTTACTTCCTGATATGACTGCTGGTTGTTCTTTATCATCATCAATCACAGGTAAAGATGTAAGATTGTTAAAAGAAAAATATCCAGGTGTACCTGTTGTCTCATATGTAAATACTTCTGCAGATGTAAAGGCTGAAACAGACATTTGTTGCACATCTGCAAATGCAGTTAAAATTGTTGAATCTCTTGGAGTTAAAAAAGTTATTTTTTTACCAGATGATTACTTAGCAAAATATGTTGCTTCTCAAACTGATGTTGAAATCATTGCCTGGAAAGGTATTTGCATGGTTCATGACCAGTTTAATGAAAAAGAAATACACGATATTAGAGCAAAAAATCCTGGGATTAAAATAATAGCTCATCCAGAATGTCCACCTGACGTAATTAAAGCAAGTGACTTTGCTGGATCAACTGGTGGGATGATTAAATATGTTAAGGACAATCAACCTAAAAAAGTTATGATGGTTACTGAATGTTCAATGAGTGATAATATTCAAGTAGAAAACCCAAATGTAGAATTTATTAGACCGTGTAACCTTTGTCCTCATATGAAGAAAATTACATTACCAAAAATTTTAGATTGCCTAGAAAATGAAACAGGTGAAATCATAATGGATAAAGAGACAATAGAAAAAGCAAGAATTCCTGTTGAAAGAATGGTTGCGATTGGCAGATAATAAAAGTGTCTCAAATTAAATTAAGTAATTATTATATCAAGAATATTGTAAAGCTTGCTTTAAATGAAGATCTATATCCCTCTGGTGATATTACCTCAAACTTAGTTAAAAATAGCAAAATAATAAAAGTTAAATTAATTTCTAATCAACAAGCAGTAGTTGCTGGATTGGAATTTGCAAAACAAACATTTAAATTAATAGATGATAAAATTAAATTTATTATTAAAAAAAAGAAGGCTCCTTAATTACTAAGAATGATATAATAGCTACAATTGAGGGTAAGGCTGAAAATATTCTAATTGGTGAAAGAGTTGCTTTAAATTTTATGAGTCATGTCTCTGGAATTGCCACTAAAACTAATCAATTTGTTAAATTGATTAATAAAAAATGTAAAATTTGTTGTACTAGAAAAACGATTCCAACCTTAAGGGTAATACAAAAATATGCTGTTAAGTTAGGTGGTGGTACAAACCATAGATTCAACTTAAGTGATGAATTTCTTATTAAAGATAATCACATTGCAAGTTCTGATATTAAAACTTTAGTGTCTCTTGCAATCAAAAATAAAAAAGGAAGAAAAATCACAGTTGAAGTTGATAATTTAAATCAGCTTAAACAAATAATGGGTTTAAAATTTAATACTGTTTTGTTTGATAATATGGGTAACAAAACACTTAAAGCTGGTGTTAAATTAGCCAAAAAACATTACGAGACAGAAGCTTCAGGAAATGTAACCCTAAAATCAGTTAAAAAAATTGCAGCAACTGGTGTTGATAGAATTTCTATTGGTAGCATTACTCATAGTGTGCCTGCTATAGATTTTAAATTAGAAATTTAATTTTTTTTAGACAGCTCTGCTTGTGCAGCAGCTAATCTTGCTATTGGAACTCTATATGGTGAGCAAGAAACATAATCTAAACCTGCATTTGCACAAAAGTGAATACTTTTAGGGTCTCCACCATGTTCTCCACAAATTCCAAGTTTAATTTTTTTATTTGTTTTTCTTCCTTTTTCAACTGCAATTTCTATTAAATCACCCACTCCATCATCTATAGAGATAAATGGGTCTATAGAAAAAATCTTATTATCAAGATAATCATTTAAAAATTTACCACTATCATCTCTACTTAAACCAAATGTTGTTTGAGTTAAGTCATTAGTTCCAAAACTAAAGAACTCCGCATGTTTAGCTATATCATCTGCTTTGATGGCTGCTCTTGGTAACTCAATCATAGTTCCAACTAAATAATCAACTTTAACTTTTTTATCTTTTTGAACTTTTTTTGCAACTCTTACAACTAAGTCCTTCATTATTCTAATTTCAGCTTCAGTTGATACTAGAGGGATCATAATCTCAGGAAATGCTGACTTAATTTTTTTTATTTTAAGTTCAGACAAAGCTTCAAAGATTGCTCTACATTGCATTTCATAAATTTCTGGAAATGAAATTCCTAATCTACATCCTCTATGCCCTAACATCGGATTTTGTTCATGTAGTTCATTAATTCTAGATACAATTTCTTTTAAAGGAAGACCTACGACAGTTGCAACATCATTAATTTCTTTTTCAGTTTTAGGAAGAAACTCATGCAATGGTGGGTCTAATAACCTTACAGTAACTGGCAGGCCATTCATAATTTTAAATATTTCAACAAAATCTTTTCTTTGATGTGGTAAAAGTTTTGCTAGAGCTTTATTTCTATCTTCCACTGTTTTTGATAAAATCATTTCTCTAACAGATAAAATTCTCTCTTCATCAAAAAACATATGCTCTGTTCTACAAAGACCAATACCTTCTGCTCCAAAGTCTCGTGCTGTTTTAGTATCAAGTGGTGTTTCTGAGTTAGTTCTAACTTTTAATTTTCTAAAACCATCTGCCCAACTCATTAGTTTTGAAAATTCTCCAGAAATTTCTGGTTTAACTGTTGGTACTTCTCCTAAGATAATTCTACCTGTTGAACCATCAATTGTAATGATATCACCTTCTTTAACTTCGATAGAGGATGTTTTAAAAGTTTTAGCTTCATAGTTAATATCAATTTCACTAGAGCCAGATACACAAGGTCTGCCCATACCTCTTGCAACAACAGCAGCATGACTAGTCATTCCACCTCTTGCAGTTAAAATTCCTTTAGCAGCATGCATTCCATGAATATCTTCTGGGGATGTTTCAACTCTTACCAAAATAGTGTCTTGCATCATATCGTTTAATCTTTCTGCTTCTTCAGATGAAAAAACAACTTTACCACTAGCTGCACCAGGTGAGGCAGGTAATCCATTCGCTATAACATTAACTGAACTTCTTTCGTCTAATGTGGGGTGTAATAAAGCATCCAAAGAAGCTGGGTCTACTCTCATCACTGCTTCTTTTTTTGAAATTAATTTTTCTTTAACCATATCTACTGCAATTCTAACTGCAGATTTTGAAGTTCTCTTTCCAGATCTTGTCTGCAGCATCCACAATTTATTATTTTCAACTGTAAATTCTACGTCTTGCATATCTTTGTAATGTTTTTCTAAAACTTTTAGAATTTTATCTAGTTGTTTGAAAACCTTTGGCATAGATTCTTCCATTGAAGCTTCTTTTACCTTTGCATCTTTTCTTGCTTTTTTGGTTATATACTGAGGAGTTCTTGTTCCTGCTACAACATCTTCTCCTTGGGCATTAATTAAATATTCACCATAAACTTCATTAACACCATCTGATGGATTTCTTGTAAAGACAACACCAGTTGCACAATCATCACCCATATTACCAAACACCATAGACTGAACATTAACTGCTGTTCCCCATTCTGAAGAGATCTGGTTTAATTTTCTGTAGACTTTTGCTCTATTACTTTCCCAAGATAAAAATACCGCGCTAATTGCACCAAGTAATTGCTCATATACATTTTGAGGAAAATCTTTTTTAGCCTGATCCTTAACAACTTTTTTAAAATCATTAATTAGCCCTTCCCAATCATTTTCATCTAAATCTGTATCAAGTAAAACACCTTTAGTTAGTTTGTAGTTTTCAATTAATTCTTCAAAATGATAACCTTCAACTCCCATTACAACATTTCCATACATTTGGATAAATCTTCTGTAGCTATCTTTTGCAAATCTCATGTTGGAAGTTTTATTTGCAAGTGCAATTACTGTTTTATCATTCAAACCTAAATTTAAAATTGTATCCATCATACCAGGCATAGAAACTCTAGCACCAGATCTAACAGATAGTAATAACGGATTTTTTAAATCACCAAATTTTTTCCCAACTTCTTTTTCAATGATTTTTAATTCTTTTTTTATAGTACTAACTATTTGTGAATTTAATTTTTTCTTATCTTTATAAAATAATTCACACACTTTAGTTGAGATGGTAAATCCTGGTGGAACAGGTAAACCTATTCTTCCCATTTCAGAAAGATTTGCACCTTTTCCACCCAAAAAGTTTTTTGGGTTTTTTATTTTTTTTGAGTCCTTAGACTTGAAGTTTAAAATTAATTTATTCACTATTTGGTCTCAATATTTGAAAAGTTTATGTAATTATCAAAGGTTCTACATAACATTTGTAAAAGTTCCAATCTGTTTTTTTTGATACTTTTATCTTCATCATTAACTTTTACATTGTCAAAAAAATCAAAAATCACTTTTTTAGCTCCTGCTAAATTTGTAAGTGATTCTGTGTAATTTTCATCTTTATTTATATTTGTAAAATATTTTCTTAATTCATTAATCTTTTTTAATAGATTTTTTTCATAGTCATTTTTAAAAATACCAGGGTCAGTTGTATTTAATATTTCAAGATCACTATTTTTTAATTCACTTTCTAGTATACTTGATGCTCTTTTGTAGCTAGCCATTACATCTTCACCAATTTCTTCATTTATTAAATTATTTAAAGTTAAGGCTTTTTTATATATTTTATTCATATGATCTATTCCATAGGAGTTTATGCTGGCTTCAGTGATATCAGTTCTAATTTTCTTTTCTTTCATATAATATTTTAATCTGTCCATTAAAAACTCTGCTAATTCTTTTTGAGATAAATTATTTGAAAGTTTAAAGCCTTGGTCTCTGTGCAGAGAAGTTGAATAACTAATAAGATCTTTAATTTTAAATTCTTTATTATTATCAATTAATAATTTTATAACTCCTAATGCTGATCTTCTCAGTGCATAGGGATCTTTTGAGCTTGTAGGTTTTTGATCAATTCCAAAAAATCCTACCAGAGTGTCAATCTTATCAGTTAAAGCTAAAGCAATACTAAATGGTTTCTTTGGAGTTTTGCTATCAAGACCTGTTGGTTGATAATGTTCACTTACAGCTAGTGCAATTTCTTTATCAAAACCTTGCACTCTAGCAAAATGTCCACCCATAATTCCTTGAAGCTCTGGAAATTCACCAACGATATCAGAAATTAAATCAACTTTACAAATAGATGCTGATAACTCAACTTGATCTTTGCTAATTAATAGCTCATCAGAAATCATTCCTCCAAGCTTTCTCATTCTTTGAATTTTATCAAAATAAGATCCAAGACCTTTAAAATAATTCATACTTTTTAATTTTGAAACTTGCTTAACTAAATTTTGAGATTTATTTTTTTCCCAAAAGAATTGTGCATCACTTAATCTTGCCTCTACAACTCTTTCGTTACCTAGTTTAATATAACCTTTTTCATCATGATTATTTGCCACAACTAAAAATTCATTGGTAATTTTTCCTTTTTTATCGAATGTTGGAAAATATTTTTGATGATATTGCATCGTAATTATCAAAATTTCTTTTGGAATATTCAAAAATTTATGATCAAATTTGCATACTATAATATTCGGTTGCTCAACTATATCTGTGACTTCATTTAAAAGTTTATTGTTAGTTTCAACAATAAAATTATTTTTACTAGATATTTTCTCAATTTCTTTAATAATAAAGTCTTTTCTTAATACTTGGTCTATAATTATACCTGATTGATTGAAGAAATCTTTATAGCTTTTAAAAGTTTTAAATATTTTTTTTTATCTTCAAACTCTTTATCAATAAATGTTGTGTTGGAAGATATTAAATGATGAAATTTAAAATCTAAACATTTATTACCAAAAACTGCTAAAATAGACTTTAGTGGTCTCGCCCAACTAAGATTATAATTTCCCCAAATCATTGATTTCTTCCATTGTAATTTATCAAGGATTAGAGGTGTATATTCTTGTAGTAAATCTATTGTATTAGTTTTATTTGAAGGTTTCTTAAAAAAATAAAATTCTCCTTTTTCTATCTTTTTAATAAAGAGATCTTTTTTATCTATTTGATTTGATCTTAAAAAACCCTCTATAGCTTTATCTGGTGCATTAACATTTGGTCCTTTTATCTCTTCAGCTTTTTGGGTTATTTCTTTAGATAGACCCTCAAATAAAATTATAAGACGATTTGGTGTTGAAAATGATGAACTTTTCTTAAATAAAATTTTTTTTTCTTCAAATAAATTTTGAAAATTTTCTAATAAAACATTACGTGAGTTACGCTGTAAACCGGCTGGTATTTCCTCACTAAACAGCTCTATAAAAAATTCTGACATTAATCTGTTTGACTGCTTAACCAACTTTCTGCAACTGCTTTTGTAATGTCTCTTATACGCCCTATATAACCTGCTCTTTGGGCAACACTTATAACTCCCCTTGCATCCAATATATTAAATGTATGGCTTGCTTTTAAACATTGATCATATGCGGGTAGTGAAATTTTTTTTTCTACCAAAGCTTTTGCTTCAAGCTCAAACATATCAAACATTTTGAATAGATTATCTGTATTAGCGTGTTCAAAATTATATGCTGAAAATTCTTTTTCTGCTTGAAGAAACACATCACCATATTTTACACCTTCATTATTCCATAATAAATCATAAACATTTTTCTTTTGTTGAGTGAACATGCAAATTCTTTCAAGACCATATGTAATTTCAACTGAAACAGGTTTACATTCAAATCCAGCCATTTGTTGAAAATATGTAAATTGAGTAATTTCCATTCCATCACACCAAACCTCCCAACCTAGTCCTGCAGCACCCAATGTTGGGCTTTCCCAATCATCTTCAACAAACCTAATGTCATGTTCTTTATGATTAATACCAATAACAGCCAAACTATTTAAATAAAGTTTTTTGATATTATCTGATGATGGCTTTATTAAAACTTGAAATTGATAATAATGCTGCAATCTATTTGGGTTCTCTCCATACCTTCCATCAGTAGGTCTTCTTGATGGTTGAACATAAGCTGCTTTCCATGGCTTAGGTCCTAGAGATCTTAAGGTTGTAGCAGGATGAAAGGTTCCAGCTCCAACTTCTATGTCATATGGTTGTAAAATTACACACCCCTGTTTACCCCAATATTTCTGAAGATTTAAAATAGTATCTTGAAAAGATTGAAATTTAGGTTTTATAATTTTTTCTTTAGAAGCCATATCTTTGCCAGATAGATCTTTCTTCTAGAATATTAGCCATTTGATCCATTTGATTACCAGAAGATGAAAGTTTTTTACTTAACCAACCTTTAGATTTTTCAAATTTTTTAATAACTACATCTTCACCAAATTTTTCTTTTAAAATTTCATTGGCATTACCCAATCCATCAATCAAACCTAGCTCTTTTGATTTGCTGCCTGCCCAAAACTCTCCTGAGAATAATTCAATACCATCTTTTTTAAGTTTAGATCCTCTGCTTTCTTCTACAACTTTAATAAAGTCTTTATGTAAATCTAATTGAATATTCTTAAGTCTCTCAATATCTTCTGACTTTTCTTCTTGAAATGGATCTAGTGAACTTTTATTTTTTCCTGCAGTATGAACTCTTCTTTCAACGCCAATTTTTTTTATTAACTCTGTAAACCCAAAAGATGAATAGATAACTCCTATAGAACCAATAATTGAACTAGAATTTGCATATATTTCATCACCTGCACAAGCTATTAAATATCCACCAGAAGCAGCAACATCTTCAGCAAATACTATAACTTTTATTTTATTTTTTTTGGCTTGAGCTCTAATGAATTTATAAATTAAGTGGGATTGTACAGGCGATCCACCGGGTGAATTTATAGTAATTGCTACTGCTTTCGCTTTTTTTAAAGAAAAGGCTTTTTCTATGATCTCTTCTTGTCCTGCAAAATCTATGCCTTGTTTAAACTTTCCAGCATTGCCTATGACACCATTTAGCTTGATATGAGCTATTATTTTTTTTTTTTAAAAAAAGAGAACATTATTAATCCTTATAGAATTTTTGATATAATATAAAGCTTACTTATAGTTGAAGATTAAGGTGCGTCAATTGATAAGTAATAAATATAACTTAATTATACTAACTTATTTTTTATGGGAACAGTAGTTCAGCTTAGAAACCAAATAAACAATTCTTATTTTCAACTAAAGGATTCAGTAGATGAAAAATTAGTTTTAGTTGAAGAAAAGATTAAATCAAAACTTTCGAGTGACGTTGATTTAGTTCAAAAAATGACTGACTACCACATAGAAACAGGTGGCAAAAGATTGAGAGCTCTATTAACTCTTGGATCGGCTAAATTATGTGGATATAAAAAAGGTGGTCGAGATATTAATCTAGCAGCATGTGTAGAAATGATACATGGTGCAACCTTAATGCATGATGATGTTATTGATCTCGGAAATATAAGAAGAGGAAAAAAAACATTAAATTCTATTTGGGGAAATCACTCCTCTGTACTAGTTGGGGACTATCTTCTAAGTAGGTGTTTTGAGATGATGGTAGAAGATGGAAATTTGGAAGTTCTAAAACTTTTATCCTCAACTTCATCAAAAATAGCTCAGGGAGAAGTATTACAACTACAGCACAAAGGTGAAGTTGACATGTTAGAAGAAACTTATTTTAAAATTATAACAGCTAAAACAGCTGAACTTTTTTCTGCAGCAACTAAAGTTGGAGCTATTTTATCTAATAAAGAAACAAAGGAAAAAGAGGCGCTGGAGTTTTATGGAAAAAACTTAGGTTTAACATTTCAAATTGCTGATGATACTTTAGATTATAATTCTGATCTAAAATTTTTTGGTAAAAAGATAGGTAAAGATTTTCTTGAGGGTAAAATTACGCTACCTGTCATTTTATTATTTCAAAATGTATCATCGATAGAAAAAGATAAATTAAAAAATATTTTTAAACAAGAAACAAGGTCAAATGAAGATTTAAATTTTACTTTAGAGCTTATTAAAAGATACAATATAATTAATGAATGTTACAAAAAAGCTGAACATTTTATTAATCTTTCATCAAATTCTTTAACTGTATTTAAAGATAGTGAAGAAAAAAAGATTTTAGAAAGTCTCACTTCGTTTAGTCTACAAAGAACCTTTTAAGGACTTAATAAAGATTTAGCCCAGTTACCCTCATTATCTTTAGTATATTTTAGTCTTTCGTGAATTCTACTATCTCCATCTAACCAAAATTCTATACTTGAAGGTATTAAATTCCAACCTGACCAATACTCTGGTCTTGGAACATCATTTTTATTGCTATATTTTTTTTTATATTCTTCTATTGAATTTAAAAGCTCATCTCTATTATTTAATATAGTGCTTTGTTTTGAGGCCCATGCTCCAATCCGGCTTTCATAACCTCTAGTATTGTAATATTCATCAGCCACTTCATTAGAAACTTTTTGCACTGTTCCATTAATCCGTACTTGTCTTAAGAGGCTTTTCCAATGAAAACACATTGCTGCTTTTGGGTTATTTTTTAAATCATTTCCTTTTTGACTATTCAAATTTGTATAAAAGACAAATCCATTTTTATTAAAGTCTTTCAGTAAAACCATCCTAATTGATGGAGAGTTATTATGATCAGAAGTTCCTAAAGCTACTGCATTTGGGTCGTTTGGTTCTGTCTTTCTTGCTTCATTCATCCAGACTTCAAATAAGTCTATTGGATCGTTTTTGTCTAAAAAGCAATTATTGAGGCCTAATGAGTTTTTTTGATTTATAATTTTAACAAAATAATCTATATAATATAGATAATGTCATTTAATACTTTTGGAAAGCAATTTCGCTTCACTACATGGGGAGAATCACATGGTCCAGCTATAGGGTGTGTTGTTGATGGTTGTCCACCTAATATAAACTTAAAAGAACAAGATATTCAGTTAGAATTAAATAAAAGAAAACCTGGACAATCAAAATTTACTACACAGAGAAAAGAGGACGATAAAGTTCAAATTTTATCAGGAGTATTCGAGGGTAAGACAACTGGAACACCTATTTCTTTAATTATTTATAATCAAGACATGAGATCAAAAGATTATGGAAATATTAAAGATAAATTTAGACCAGGACATGCTGATTTTACGTATTTTAAAAAATATGGAATAAGAGATTATCGTGGAGGTGGTAGATCTTCTGCAAGAGAAACAGCTTCAAGAGTTGCAGCAGGGGCAATTGCGAAAAAAGTTTTAGAAAATAAATTAGGTAAAAAGTTTAAAGTGGTTGGTGCTGTTACTCAATTAGGAATATTAGGATGTGATACCACTAACTGGAGTGATCAACTTATTAGTAAAAATCCATTTTTTTGCCCAGATAAAAATATGGTCAAACTTTGGGAAAAATATTTGCTAGATATAAGAAAATCAGGATCTTCTTGTGGTGCAGTGATTGAAGTAAGAGCTAGAGGAATTCCTGTTGGCTTAGGTGCTCCTATTTATTCTAAATTAGATATGGATATTGCTTCTGCAATGATGAGTATCAATGCTGTTAAAGGTGTTAATATTGGATCAGGGATGAATTCTGCACAATTAAGTGGAGAACAAAACTCAGATGAAATTTCCCAAAAAGGTAAAAAATTAAAATTTAATTCTAATAACGCAGGTGGGATTCTTGGTGGAATTTCAACAGGACAAGAAATTATCGTATCATTTGCTGTTAAACCAACTTCGTCTATTTTAACAACTAGAAAAACTATAGATAAATTTGGAAAAAATACCACCATCTCAGTTAAAGGGAGGCATGACCCTTGTGTTGGTATACGTGCAGTACCCGTTGGTGAGGCAATGATGAATTGTGTTTTATTAGATCATTACTTAATGAATAAAGCTCAGTGCAGTTAATATTTTAAATTTAACTTTTAACTACTTTAATTGAATCTTTTGTGAATAAAATATCTAGTATTTTTTTTGAAATTTGAGACGCATTAAGACCAGCAGTATCATACATTTTTTTTGGACTATCCTGCTCTATGAAAGTATCAGGTAATATCATTGCTCTAAATTTTAAGCCTTTATCGAATATACCTTTTTCTGATAATAAGTTTTCTACATGAGAGCCAAAACCTCCAATAGAACCTTCTTCTATAGTAATCATTACCTCATGTTCTCTCGCACACTTTAAAATAAGTTCCTGATCTAAAGGTTTTACAAACCTTGCATCAATTATTGTTGATTCAATTCCTTTATTCTTTAACTCAGCAGCTGCAATTTTACATTCTTCTAATCTAGTTCCTATGCTTAAAATACAAACCTGTTTTCCTTTATGAATAATTCTTCCTTTTCCTATTTCTATTATTTCATCTATAGATGGTAATTCCACTCCAATACCAGTTCCTCTTGGGTATCTAATAGCACAAGGTTTGTCATTGATATTCATTGAAGTATTTATCATTTTAACTAGTTCTGCTTCATCGCTTGGAGCCATTACTATAAAATTAGGAAGAGTAGAAAGATAAGTAATATCAAATGAACCTGCATGAGTTGGTCCATCAGCACCTACCAGGCCTGCCCTATCAATTATAAACCTTACAGGTAAACTTTGGATAGCTACATCGTGAACTACTTGATCGTAAGCTCTTTGTAGAAAAGTTGAATAGATTGCAACATAAGGTTTATAACCTTCGGTTGCTAGTCCTGCTGCAAAAGTAACTCCATGTTGTTCAGCAATCCCAACATCAAACATTCTTTTAGGAAACTCTTTAGCAAAAATATCCATACCTGTTCCACCTGGCATTGCTGCGGTAACTCCTACAATTTTGCTGTCTCTTTCCGCATGTTTAACCAAAGTGTTTGCAAAAACTTTAGTATAAGCTGGAAGGTTTGTTTCACTTTTTGTCTGTTCCCCAGTTACAACATTAAACTTTGAAACACCATGATAATGATCACTAGCTTTTTCAGCATAAGAATAACCTTTACCTTTTTGAGTTTTTATATGAATCATTATTGGACCTTGATGCTTTGAGTCTCTTGCATTTTTTAAAATTGGTATAAGTGTAGATAAATCATGTCCATCTATTGGACCAACATAATAAAAGCCTAAAGAATTAAAAAGAGTACCACCAGTTACAGCTGATCTTAAAAAATCTTCAGCTTTTCCAGCCTTTACACTAAATCTTTTAGAAAAAGCTGAAGCAATTAATTTAAATGTTTCTCTTAAACTAAAGTAAATTTTTCCTGTTAACAGTTTTGCTAAATAAGTTCTCATAGCTCCCACTGGTTTTGCAATTGACATGTCATTATCATTTAGAATAACAATCATTTTTGTTTTTGAAGCACCTGCATTATTCATAGCTTCATAAGCCATACCCGCACTAATTGCTCCATCTCCAATAACCGCAATTACGTTGTTTGATTTATTGGATAATTTATTTGCTTCGGCTATTCCTAACGCTGAAGATATAGAGGTAGAGCTATGTGCGGCACCGAAAGGATCATATTCACTTTCAGATCTTTTAGTAAATCCAGACAGGCCATTACCTTGTCTTAAAGTTTTAATTTTAGACTTCCTTCCTGTTAGAATTTTGTGAGGATAAGTTTGATGACCCACATCCCAAATTAGCTTGTCATTGGGGGTATCAAATATGTAATGCAAAGCAACTGTCAACTCAACAACACCTAAGCCTGCTCCTAAATGCCCACCTGTTTTGGATACTGCATCAATCATTTCCTTTCTCACTTCATTAGATAGCTCTTGAAGATTATTTTCAGATAATTTTCTTAAATCTGAAGGGAAATTAATATTTTTTAAAAATTTATATTCTTGTGTCATTTATTTCTTGTTAAAATGTAATCTAAAGTTTCATTTAAACTTGTAGAATTTAATTTATATTTATTTAAATCTTTAATAATTTTTAATTTTATTCTATCACTATATTTAATAGCATTTTGGTATCCTAGTAAACTGATTAAAGTTGCTTTACCTTTTTTCTTATCTTTCCCTGTTATTTTTCCTGCAATTTTAGAAGAGCCTTTAAAATCGATAAGATCATCTGCTATTTGAAATAAAAGGCCTATATTTGCACCAATATTTTCAAAAAATTTTATTTCTTTTTTGTTTTTCTTTTCAATAATGGCTGGAACAGCACAACAAAAACTAAACAATCTTCCTGTTTTTTTTATTTCCATATTTATAATTTTATTTTTTGAAATCTTTTTCTTTTCAAAACTTAGATCTAAATATTGACCACCAGCAATTCCTAAATGCCCAGAAGTCTGAGATAATTTTTGAACTAGGTCTGTCTTTGTTTTTTCATTAATCTTTAAGTTTGAACTAGTTAGGATTTCAAAAGCCATTGTTAAAAGTGAGTTTCCAGCGAGCACTGCTGTGGATTCTCCAAATTTAATATGTGTAGAGGGTTTTCCTCTTCTTAACTTATCATTATCCATACAGGGTAGGTCGTCATGAATAAGTGAATAAGCATGAATACACTCTACTGCAGCACCTATGGCAATTAATGTTTTATACTCAATGTTAAATATAATCCCTATATCTAATAAAATTTTTGATCTAATTTTTTTTCCTCCTGGAAATAAGCCATACTCCATAGCTGTAACTAATTCTGTTCTTTTCTGTCTCTTAATAAATTTTTTTAAAAATAGATTGGTATCTTTAGCTATTTTGACAAGTTTATTTATCATTTTTTTTTGAGGTTATATTGTTAATTTTTTTCTTTGTTTCTTCATTAATTATTTTAATAGTTTTATGAAATTTTTTTTCAATAATATTATTTAATTTTAATAACTCTTGATAAGAATCAATTGAATTCTGAAGATTTTTTTCTGCTTCTAAAATTTCAATAATATTATTTGCTTCTTTTGTTAGTTCCTCTAGAGATTGTGAGTTATTATCAGGTGGTAAATTTTTATCTTTCATATAATAATTATTATTAATACATGAAAACTAATCAATCAAATATCAAAAAAGCAAAAAAATACCTTAATAAAAATTACTGTATAGGCGTCCCAACTGAAACAGTTTATGGCTTAGCAGCTAATGCCTACATAGATTCGGCCGTAAAAAAGATTTTTAATTTAAAAAAAAGGCCTAAAAATAACCCTTTAATTGTTCATTATCACGACATTGATTCTCTAGAAAGAGATTGTTTAATAAATGACAATTTCATCAAACTTTATAAAAAGTTTTCTCCTGGTCCAATAACATACGTTCTGAAATTAAAAAAAGATTCTAAAATTTCTAAATATGTTACCAATAACCAAAAAAGTTTAGCAGTAAGATTTCCAAAACATTTTCTATTTAAAAATCTACTAAAACAATTAGATTATCCATTAGCAGCACCCAGTGCTAATATCTCTACAAAAGTAAGTGCAGTTAAAGCAAAGGATGTTAGAGAAGAATTTGGCAATAAAATTAGATATATTTTAGATGGGGGCACGTGTGCAATTGGCATCGAATCCACTATTATTAACCTTATAGGTAAACCCACTATATTAAGGTTGGGCGGTTTAGATATTTCAAAAATTCAAAAAACTTTAGGATTTAAATTAAATATAGCTGTTAACTCTAAAAAGAAAATTGCCCCAGGCCAATCTCGTCTACATTATTCTCCAGGTGTCCCCTTGAGAATGAATATAGCTAAACCAAAAAATAATGAAGCATTTATAATAATTAAAAAAAGAAAAACTAAATTAAAAAATTATTTTTATTTAACCACTACGAATAACTTAAATGAAGCTGCAAAAAACCTATACTCTTGTTTAAGAAAAATAAAAAATAAAGGTTATAGATTTATTGCTGTAGAAAAAATTTCTAATAAAGGGTTAGGAAGAGCTATTAATGACAGATTACAGAGAGCTTCTAAGTATTAAATGCTTAACTTAATTATGGTGCGCCACATAGGAGTCGAACCTATAACCCCCAGATTCGAAATCTGGTGCTCTATCCAGTTGAGCTAGCAGCGCATATAGTATTAATATTACATTTTATGAAAAAAAACATTAATTTAATAGTTGAGACAGATGAGAATAATCTTCGACTTGATGTATTCGTCAACAAAAGAGAGAAATTAATTAGCAGAACTAGAATTAAAAATCTAATTCTAAAAGAAAAATTAAAATTGAATAATGTAATTATTAATAGTCCTTCAAAAAAAATCTGCACTGGTGATAAGGTGGATCTCCAAATTCCAGAACCAAAAGAAGCTTCATTAAAACCTTACGATTTTAAATTAAAAATCGTTTATGAAGATGATGATCTATTAGTAATTGACAAGCCTGCTGGAATAATCATGCATCCAGGTGCAGGTAACTATGATGAAACAATTGTTAATGCTCTAATGTATTATAATAAAGATTCTTTATCTACAATTGGAGATGAGCTAAGACCAGGTATTGTTCATAGAATAGATAAAGATACCTCTGGATTAATAGTTATAGCAAAAAATAATATAACCCATGAAAATTTATCTCATCAATTTAGTGAACATACAATTACAAGGGTTTATCAACTTTTAATTTGGGGAAAACTTAGACCTTCATCTGGAAAAATTGATACTTTTATAACTAGAAGTTCAAAAAATAGACAAATGATGGAGGTTAGTAGCTCCAAAGGTAAAAGGGCAATAACTAATTATAAAACTATAGAGATTTTTGAAAATGATAAAACACCCACGCTAAGTTTGGTCGAATGTAAATTGGAAACAGGTAGAACACACCAAATAAGAGTTCACATGACACATATGGGTAACAGCATTATGGGTGATGGTAAGTATAAAAAGAAATATAAGAAACTTAAAAATATTGATACTAGTTTGGAAAACCTAATTTATAAATTAGACAGACAGTTTCTACACGCTCATACACTAGGCTTCATTCACCCCAAAACTAATGAAGAAATGACATTTACCTCAATTTTGCCACAAGAACTTGAAAATATTCTAGTATTGCTTAGAAACACTAGCAAATAAGATCTTGAACTATTACAATAATTAATTAAATAAATACAACTTATGAAAACCACGATGAATAGTAATCTTCCTGCACTTTCAAATGAGGGTGGTCTATCTGCTTATCTTGAGCAGATTAAAAAGTTTCCTATGTTGGTGGCTGAAGAGGAATACATGCTAGCAAAAAATTGGAAAACTACAGGAAATGTTAAAGCTGCTGAAAAACTTGTAACCAGCCACCTTAGACTCGTTGCCAAAATTGCAATGGGATATAGAGGGTATGGCCTTCCAGTAAATGAAATGATTTCAGAAGGAAACGTAGGCTTAATGCAAGCAGTTAAAAAATTTGAGCCTGAAAAAGGATTTAGATTAGCAACCTATGCTATGTGGTGGATTAGAGCTTCTATTCAAGAGTATATATTAAGATCCTGGAGTTTAGTTAAAATAGGAACAACAACAGCTCAAAAAAAATTATTTTTTAATTTAAAGAAGATTAAAAATCAAATTGCTCCTCAGTCAGAAGGTGATTTAAGACCTGAGCATGTAAATGAAATAGCTAATAAATTAGATGTTAGCGAACATGAGGTCGTATCAATGAATAGAAGGCTTTCTGGTAAAGAGTTTTCTTTAAATGCCCAAGTCGGTGAAGATGGTGATGAGTGGCAAGATTGGTTAGTTGATAAAGAATTAGATCATGATCTTAAATTTGCACATCAAGAAGAGATGGGACAAAGACAAGGCCTATTGAGGGATTCTTTAAAAATTCTTAATGAAAGAGAACGAGAGATTCTATATTCTAGGAGATTAAATGATGAGCCCACAACACTAGAGGATTTGAGTAAAAAATACAAAATTAGCAGAGAAAGAATTAGACAAATAGAAAATAAAGCTTTTGAAAAGCTTCAAAAACATATGCTTTTATCTGCTAAATCTAAAAATTTACTTCCCGTAAACTAAACTTCAAAAGGATTCTCTAAGAGAATTGTGTCTTCACGTTCAGGACTTGTTGAAATACTTGAAACTTTTGTGCCTATAAAATCTTCTAAAGCATAAATATATTTTTTTGCATTTTCTGGTAAAGCCTCAATGTTTTTGATCCCCTGAGTAGAGCTTTTCCATCCAGGAAAAGTTTTATAGATAGGATTTATCTTTAACTGATCCTCAACTGAAGCAGGAAGATAATTCATTTTTTTTCCATCCAGTTCATACTCAACACACATTTTGATTTCATCAAGTTCATCTAAAACATCTAATTTAGTTAACGCAATTCCATCTATTCCAGAAATTTTAATTGTCTGTCTTACTAAAACTCCATCAAACCAACCACATCTTCTTTTTCTACTTGTCACTGTTCCAAATTCTTTACCTCTTGACCCAAGTAACTCTCCAGTATCATCAGTTAATTCAGTGGGAAAAGGTCCTTCTCCGACTCTAGTTGTATAGGCTTTGGTTATACCAAGCACATAGTGAATAGAATTTGGTCCACATCCAGTTCCTGTAGCAGCAGCAGATGCGACTGTATTGGATGATGTTACAAAAGGATACGTTCCATGATCAACATCTAATAAAATTCCTTGCGCTCCCTCAAATAGTATTTTCTTTTTTTGTTTTTTAAATTCATCAATTCTAAGCCATACTGGCTGTGAAAACTTTAATATTTCTGGGGCAATTTTTAACAGGTCTTCTTTTAATTTATCTTTTTCAAAAATTTTTTTACCTAATCCTTTTCTAATTGCATTGTGGTGAAGAAGCACTGTTTCCAATCTATGATCAAGGTTTGTTTCAGATCTTAAATCCATAACACGGATAGATCGTCTTCCAACTTTATCTTCGTAAGCAGGTCCAATTCCACGTCTTGTAGTACCAATTTTTCCTTTACCAGCTGCGTCTTCTCTTATCTCATCCATCTCTCTATGAAAGGGCAAAATAAGATTTGCAGATTCAGATATTATAAAATTTTCTATACTTACCTCGACACCTTTAGATCTAATCTCAGTAATTTCATCTAATAATGCCCAAGGATCAATTACAACTCCATTACCAATAATAGATATTTTATTTTTTCTAACAATTCCAGAAGGAAGCAGCCTTAATTTATATGTAATGCCATCAATAACTAATGTATGCCCAGCATTGTGACCACCTTGAAAACGAATAACAACATCAGCCTGATCTGATAACCAGTCAACTATTTTTCCTTTTCCTTCATCACCCCATTGTGATCCAACAACGACTACATTTTTCATTATCTAAATTTTCTATTAACTATTATTGAACTTAAATGATTTATAGGACCATGACCTTTACCATAATTAAGATTTGATCTTATAGAATTATTTACATACTTTGTGGCTAGCTCACAAGATTTCTTTAAGGTTTTTCCACATGCAAAAAAAGTAGAAATTGCTGATGACAGTGTACAGCCAGTTCCATGTGTATTAATGGTTGTAATTCTTCTATTTTTTATGATCATAATTTCTTTTTTATTAACAAAGACATCGTGCACTAATTTAGATTCTAGATGACCACCTTTTATAAAAACATTTTTTGCCCCTAAGTTAATCAAAATACTTGCCGCAAAGATCATGTCTTCTTTAGTTTTTATTTTAGTTTTGGTTAATATTTCAGCCTCTGGAATATTAGGAGTTATTAAAGTTACTTTTTTTATTAATTTATTTTTTAATAGCTCTACTGCTTTGTCATCTATTAGCTTTGCTCCACCCTTAGCAATCATAACAGGATCCAAAATTATTTTCTTAACTTTAATAGAGTCTAATGAACGAATTACAGATTTTATCACCTGAGTAGAATGTAACATCCCAATTTTTATTGCATCAGGTTTAATATCTTTTGAAGTAAATTCTATTTGGTCAGAAATTTTTTTTGGTACAATGGGTATAATTGATTTAACACCTGTTGTATTTTGAATTGTTACAGCTGTTATTGCAGTCATTGCATATGAACCTAATGCAGTCACAGTTTTAATATCTGCTTGAATGCCCGCACCACCAGATGAATCTGACCCTGCAATGATTAATATTTTAGACTTTGGTTTCAATTTATTTAACTTTTTTTAATATAACGTTTAAACATTTTTGAAGTAGTTTATTGTTTTCACTTTCACCCATTACTCTAATTTTTGATTCTGTTCCTGACGCTCTAACCAATATTCTTCCTTGTCCCTTCATTAATTTTTCTGCAATTTTAATGGATTTTTTTATATCAGTATTATTAATTATACTTTTATCTTTTACATTAACATTTTCTAAGACCTGTGGAGTTTTTTTAAAAGTATCAAAAAAATTGCTAGCTTTTCTTCCTTTTCTTAAGGAAAATAAAACTTCTAACGCAACAAGTAGACCGTCCCCAGTGGTTGCAAATTTTCCTAAAATAATATGCCCAGATTGCTCACCACCTAAATTAAAATTATTTTTTTGCATCTTTTCTTTTACATATCGATCACCAACATTTGCTCTTATAAATTTTATTTGTTGTAATTTAAAAAAATTTTCTAATCCATAGTTTGACATTAATGTGCCAACAACACCACCTCTCAACATTTTTTTTCTTCTCCATCTAATTGCTAGTGCTGCAATTATTTGATCGCCATCAATTACACTTCCTTTTTCATCACACATAATGATTCTGTCAGCATCACCATCAAGAGAAATTCCTATATGTGCTTTATGTTTTTTGACTGCTAGTTTAATTTTACTTGGAAAAGTTGAGCCACAGTTTTGATTAATATTTAAACCATTAGGTTTTATTCCAATGGCAATTACTTTGGCACCTAAAGATTTAAGTAATTCTGGTCCAGCCTTGTATCCAGCACCATTTGCACAATCAATAACTATTCTTAAACCTCTAAGGTTAAAATCCCTTGGAAAATTTTTTTTTAATATCTTAATGTAATCTTTATTTCCACTTTCTAATCTTTTGACTCGTCCTAATTGTTTTGGCCTTGATAAATTATTTTTGACTTTTTTATCAATTAAACTTTCTATTTTTTTTTCTATTTTATCAGAAAGTTTTAATCCATCAGGACCAAATAACTTTAGTCCATTATCGTAATACGGATTATGAGATGCAGTAATCATAATGCCCATATTTGCTTTCATTGATTTTGTTAGCATTGCCAAACCATTTGTTGGTAGAGGTCCCATTGTGTAAACGTGCATTCCAGCCGAGGTAAGTCCTGAAACTAAAGCTGGTTCTAAAGTATAACCAGATAATCTGGTGTCTTTGGCAATTATTGCAATTTGTTTTTTTTTTTTGAGTCTTGAAATACGTTCCCGATGCTAAACCAAATTTAAAAAACATGTCTCCATTAATGTTTTTGCTATTTACGAGGCCTCTTATTCCATCGGTTCCAAAATATTTTTTTGTCATTAATTTTTTATTAATTCTTTAAATACCTTAATACTTTGTGATAATTCATTCACATCATGAGTTCTTAAAATTTGAACACCTTGCATCATTGAATATAATGAGGAAGCTATTGTCCCTCCCAATCTTTCCTTAGTATCATTTTTTCCAGATAAATCCTTTATAAATTTCTTTCTAGATAGTCCAAGTAGTATAGGAAAACCTAGCGTATGAAAAATAGAAATACCCCTAATTAAATTCATATTATGTTTCAAATTTTTTCCAAAACCAATACCTGGGTCAATTATAATATTGTTATGTTTTATCCCCTTGGTTCTTATAAACTTTATTTTTTCTTCAAAAAAATCATATATGTCCAATAATTCATTTTTATATTTTGGATTATTTTGCATATTTTCTGGAATTCCCTGTGAGTGCTGGATCACAAATGGAGATTTATTTTTTCTTAATACATCAATTGTTTTAGAGTCATAACTTAATCCCGAAATATCATTAATTAGTTTAATTCCTATCTTAACTCCTTTACTCATTATGTCTGCTTTTCTTGTATCAACTGATAATGGAATTTTTTTACCTAACTTTTTTATAATTTTTTTAATTCTACTCCATTCTTCTTTTTCACTTATTGATTTAGATCCTGGTCTTGTAGATTCCCCACCTACATCAACTATATCCGCACCAAATTCAAATAAATTGAATGCATGTTTTAACCCTATTTTTCTTTTATTAAATTTACCACCATCAGAAAAGCTATCTGGTGTTAGATTCAGTACTCCCATTATATTTGGAATTTTTTTAAAATTTAAATTTGAAAAATTGTTATTTTTTTTAGTAATAATTTTAAGGTCTTGATTAATTTTTTCTCTTTGTGATTTAGGTAGTTTTTTTATATCCTTAAGATCAATTATCTTTTTTGAATCTCGTGTAATAATTTCTAACTGACTAAATGAGAGTTTTTTGTTACTATTTAATGGAAGGTTAATTTTATTATTTACTAACTTTATTGAGGATTTGCCATAAGCAAAATTACACACTCTTGTGTAATATTTTTTCATTTTTTTTAATGAACAATTTTTGGCTTAAGACCCATTGAGCTTAAAGCTGAACCTTTATCTTTATCCTCAACTTTTAAATCTTCTTTATTACTTGGATATATATTTTTGTTTATTAAATTTTCAATCTCATCTCCTGAAAGAGTTTCATAAGTTAAAAGAGCTTTTGCCAACTTATGTAAGTCCTCAATTTTTTCAGTTAAAACTTTTCTTGCCCTTGTGTAACCTTTATCTACAATTTTTCTAATTTCTGAGTCTACTTTTTTTGAAGTTTCTTCAGACATATTTTGAGTTCTTGCAACAGATCTACCCAAAAATACCTCTTCTTCATTTGAACCATAGGCAACTGGTCCCAACTCTTTACTAAGGCCTGCTTGCATTACCATGGCTCTTGCTCTTTGAGTTGCTTGTTCAATATCACTAGATGCACCAGTTGTAACTTTATCTTCTCCAAATATGATTTCTTCTGCTACTCTTCCACCCATAGCTATAGCTAATTGAGCATGAAGCTGTTCTCTTGTTTGTGATATTTGATCTCTCTCAGGTAGCTGCATAACCATCCCTAGGGCTCGACCTCTTGGAATAATTGTTGCTTTATGAATTGGGTGTGCAGCACTCTCATTAATAGTTACTATTGCATGACCTGCCTCGTGGTAAGCTGTTAAAGTTTTTTCTTCCTCAGTCATGACCATGGATCTTCTTTCTGAACCCATCATTACTTTATCTCTAGCTTCTTCAAATTCAACTAGAGTAACTATTCTTTTATTTTTTCTCGCAGCAAGTAATGCTGCTTCATTAACTATATTCGCTAAATCTGCACCTGAAAAACCTGGGGTTCCTCTTGCTACGGTTCTTAAATTTACGTCTGGAGCCATCTTAATTTTTTTAACATGAACTTTTAGTATTTTTTCTCTTCCTATAATATCTGGAAGTCCAACTACTACTTGCCTATCAAATCTTCCAGGTCTTAATAACGCTGGATCTAGTACATCAGGTCTATTTGTGGCTGCAATAATTATTACCCCTTCATTAGTTTCAAAACCATCCATTTCTACTAATAATTGGTTTAAAGTTTGTTCTCTTTCATCGTTACCACCTCCAAGTCCTGCACCTCTACTTCTTCCAACAGCATCTATTTCATCTATAAAAATAATACAAGGTGAATTTTTTTTACCTTGTTCAAACATGTCTCTAACTCTTGATGCTCCAACACCAACAAACATTTCAACAAAATCTGACCCTGATATAGTAAAGAATGGAACACCTGCTTCTCCAGCTATTGCTCTAGCGAGTAAAGTTTTTCCTGTTCCAGGTTGACCAACTAACAAACATCCTCTTGGTATTTTTCCACCAAGTCTACTAAATTTTTTTGGGTCTTTTAAAAATTGAACAACCTCTTCCACTTCTTCTTTTGCCTCTTCTACACCGGCAACATCATCAAAGGTAACTTTACCTTTTAGTTCATTCATCAATTTTGCCTTGGACTTGCCAAAGCCCATGGCTCCACCTTTGCCCCCTTGCATTTGTCTCATAAAGAAAATCCAAACAGCAATTAATAATAACATTGGAAACCATGATAATAAAACTCCAAATAAAGATGGCATTTTATCCTCTAGAGGAGCTGCCGAAATGCTTACACCCTTACTGGATAATTTTTCGATTAAGTTTGGATAATTTGGAGAGTATGTAGAAAAAGAATTTCCGTTAGCAAGAACTCCTCTTATGTTATTTCCTTGTATATCTACCTTTACAACTCCACCATTATCAACTTCTGATAAAAATTCTGAAAATATAATTGAATTACTTTTACCCACATTCGCCTGTGGATTTTTAAACATATTATAAAGGCCAATTGTTAAGAAAACAATTACAGCCCACATTGCTAAATTCTTCGTATTCATGGATATAAGATAATAATTATTATTAATTAAACAAGTGTCAAATTGATACAAAATTTAGATTTTATAGGAAATTTCTTTAGATATTAATATAGTTTTATTAATTCTTTCCACAAAACACCCTCCTAAAGTTACTTTTGTAAAAGATTTACTATTAATTCTATCAATCAATTCATCCATACTTTTTCCTCTTACAGGATAATATTTTTTTCCAAGTTTTTGAATTATTTTTGTTAGAGATCTAAAAATTATCTCATGAGATTGATCAAAAAAATCATGATTTAAAATATAAGAATTTTTTTTTTTTAAGTAAATAACATTTTTAGAAAGATTTTTATCGACATAAAATTTGATGGATCTGTCTGCATCTTTTAAATTATTAATAGTTAATTTAAGTTTTTTTATATCTAAACCCTCTTCTTCAAGTAATTGCAATAAATTTCTAATCCTAGTTCTTTTATAATTTTCATTAATATTTGATGGGTCTTTAACAAAAAAATTAAATATTTTTTTAGATGTATAAATCAAATCTTTTTTTTCTATATTTAATAATGGTCTTAAAATATTTATGTTTTGATCTCTATATTTTGTATTTTTATTAAATGAGATTAATCCATTTAGTCCACTACCTCTGATCATTCTGATTAAGAAATTTTCAAATAAATCGTTTAAGTGATGCCCTAATAATAAATACTTGATATTATTTTTTTTACATTCTCTTACTAATAAAGTGTATCTTTTGTCTCTTGCTAAAGCTTGAATATTGCTAGATGGTTTTTTACCTTTCCAGCTTATGATCTTGCACTGGATATTAATTTTTTTTAAAATTTTTTTAACAGAGTTGGCTTCTAATGTGGATTCTTTTCTAATTTTATGATCAATTAGAAAAAATTTAATTTCTAATTTATTTTTTAATGAATAGCATTTAGCTAAGTAAGCTAGTGCCAAACTATCTGGCCCACCTGAAACTGCTACAGCTAAATTTTCTTTAATTTTTAAAGAAGAGGAAAATTCACTATAAACTTTAGAAATTTTTTTTTTTTTTAAATGGCTAAGAATATCTTTATGTTTTTTGTTTTGAGCACTCAAATTTTTTAGATTCATACTTTGCTTTTTGAAGCACAGACTGATTAGCTTTAGGGTATTGCTTTTCAACACCTTCAATCATTTTGCAACCCTGCTCCTTCTCTCCTATTTGAACCATTGATACACCAAGTTTTAGTAAATTTATAGGAGCCTTCTCACCTTTTGGGTATTTTTGATACCCCTCAAGATAAGCAGTGGCTGCATCTGTATAAAGTTGTCTTATTCTAAAGGTTTCTGCATACCAATATTGTGCATTACCAGCCAATTTATGTTCTGAATTATTAATTACAAACTCTCTAAATGCTCTCTCTGCTGTATTGTAATCTCCTACTTTTAAAAAACTAGTTGCAAATTCATATT
This sequence comes from Candidatus Pelagibacter sp. Uisw_092, assembly GCF_047729545.1. Taxonomy (GTDB): domain Bacteria; phylum Pseudomonadota; class Alphaproteobacteria; order Pelagibacterales; family Pelagibacteraceae; genus Pelagibacter. The sequence continues at coordinate 988,564 of NZ_CP159824.1, forward strand.
GTTTTTCTGGAGAGACTTTTGGAAGTATATTTTTTTCTGACTCAAATTTTTCCGTTACAATAGAGGATGTTGTTTCTACTGATTGTATTTTTTGGGTAGTTTCTTCACTTTCTGTGTCCTTATATGAAATAGAACCTAAGTCCTGTGGAGTTGAAGATCCTGGTAAATTTTTGCTTTCATTTTTTTTTGTTTTTGAGGTTAATTTTTGGTTAATTTCTCCTGAAGACAAAACTTTTTCAACGTCTTGAAATCTTATTTGGTTATCTGCCTGCACTTTAGAAAGTCTATTTGATAGCTTGTCTAATTTAAAATTTATTTCCTCAAATTTATTTGTAAGTTCTTGAAATTGATTTTCAATATCAGATAATTTTAAAAGATGTCTCGTTAAAACATCTTCTGAGTTTTCATTTGTACTTTTTTGATTATTTGAATTAATTGATCCTGCATAAACAGCTTTTTCTAGAGTTTTTAAGTCTTTTTGAATTAATTCTAAAATTTCACTTATGTTATGGTTATCAGCAGAAACAATGTTGGTTAAAAATGAAAATAATAATATTAAACTTAATTGAATTAATTTTTTATAATTGAACATAACATATTGAGTAATGATTATAATAATGGCAAAAAAAAGACCCTACACATTTTTGTGAAGGGTCTTTTATAAACTGTTTTGACTTATTAGTTAGCTTTAACTGTAACTGATCTTCTGTTTTTAGACCAAGCTAATGGACTAGATCCTGAGTCTACAGGTCTTTCTTTACCATAGCTTAATACTGAAATTCTGTCTGAAGAAATTCCATATGTCATTAAATAGTCTTTTGCTGAATTAGCTCTTCTTTCACCTAATGCTAAGTTGTATTCTCTTGTACCCCTTTCATCAGCGTGACCTTCTAATACTACATTAACATCTGAATTTTTTCTTAACCATGAGGCTTGCTTTCTTAAAGTTTCTCTTGAAGCAGTAGTAAGAACTGTTTCATTTGTTGCGAAGAAAACTCTGTCTGGAACACCTGAGGCTAAGTATTCAACTGAGTCTGTTCCAGTATAAACATCTCCCTGCATCATTCCTGTTGTTGTTTTTTTTTGCGTTGCACAAGCTGTTAACACTAAACTAGCAACTAGTATTAAAAATCCATTTTTTAAAATTTTACTTAAGTTCATTTTTGCTCCTTAAATCTTGTTTGATTTACTTAACTTTTTCACAACTAAATAGATGTTTCAAGCAAAAAATCAACAAATTTTGCGTTAATTACCTAATAATGATGACCATGATGGGTCAGATGCATCTGTTTCAGTTTTAACTAACTTTTCATTATAACCAGTTAGATCGATAGACCATAATTTGGCTGAAAAACCTTCTCCTTTTGAGTTTGTTTTAGTCTCTCTGTAAAATATCAATACCCTTCCATTAGGAGACCAGGATGGAGCTTCTTGGTAAAAATTTTCTGTTAATAACCTTTCACCACTTCCGTCAGGTCTCATTACCCCAATATAAAACTTGCCTTTGTGTAGTTTTGTAAATGCAATTAGGTCTCCTCTGGGGGACCATACTGGTGTTCCATACAAACCGTTACCAAACGAAATCCTTTTAAAATTTTTTCCATTACTTTCCATAACATAAATTTGTTGATAGCCACTTCTGTCAGAGTTAAAGGTAATATACTTTCCATCAGGCGAATAAGAAGGAGACGTATCAATTGAAGGATGGTTTGTAATTCTTTCTACAATTCTGTTCTCAAGGTCCATAGTATAGATATCTGAGTTTCCATCTTTAGCAAAACTCATTATAATTTTCTTACCATCTGGAGAAAATCTTGGAGCAAACGTCATGCCCGGAAAGTCTCCAACCACTTCTTGCATTCCAGTTTCAATGTCTAATAAATAAACTCTAGGTAAATTTCTAAAATAAGAAAGATAGGTAACCATCTGATTTGTTGGACTAAATCTAGGTGTTAAAACTAATTCATTTCCAAGGGTTAAAAATTTATTATTAAAACCATCTTGATCCATAATAGCTAATTTTTTTATTCTATTAGTTTTTGGTCCTTCTTCTGAAACATAAATTATTCTGGTATCAAAATAGCCTTTTTCTCCAGTCAATCGTTCATAGACTTTATCTGTAATGATGTGGCCCACTCTTCTCCAGTTACTTGGAACAGTAGTAAAAGCTAGTGCCATCATTTCTTTTCCAGCTAAAACATCCCATAGTCTAAATTCAACTCTTAACTTTTCATCCACAAATGTAACTTTTCCAGTTATTAAAGCTTGTGCTTTTATCAAATTCCAATCTTCAAACCTTGGTTTTAAATTTGCGATATCAGGCTTTTGTAAGAATGCATTTTTATTTAACGGATTAAATAATCCTGATTGTCTTAAATTATTTTCAACAATCAAGGATATTTCAGATCCTAGGTTTTTTTTTTTTAAAATCTTTTTAAAATTTTCTTTTGAATTGTCGTCTATTGAAAGAGGAGAAACAGCAACAGGCAGGGGACTTAAATTTCCCCTTGTGATATCAACTTCAATCAAAGCGAAGGCTTTGATTGGAAATATGAATAGTAATATAAATAAATATCTAAAAAACATTTTATCCTTCCAGCATTTCTCTTGCATCAAAATTTAATTGTAACTCTTTCCATTTTTCATAGCCAGTACTAGGTACTCTAAGAGGTTGACAGAGTTTTACTGCTCTTAAAGCACTTTCAGCTAAAACTTTATAAAATCCTTGTCCTGGCTTATTCATTCTAACGTGATCAAGAATCTCAGAACCTATAATAGATCCATCTGGTTTTAATTGTAACTTAATTCTAACTAATAAATTTTCATTATATGGTAAGCCTAAAGGAATACTCCAGCATCCAAAAATCTGAGCTTTTAAGGCGTCCTCTTCACTTAGTGACAAACCTCCAAAATCTATACTTTTATCTTGATCTTGGGTTATTTTATCAGTTTTTTTGTTTGTCTCTGCACTTTCAACTTGTGATTTATCAATTAAAGCCGCAATATTACTTGGATCAAATAAATCTTTTTTTTCAAATTCTGAAACTTGCTTAACTTCAGTTTCTACTTTTTCAGGATTTTGTTTTTCCTCCTTTATTTCTTTAACTTTGTCTATTTTTTCATCTGGTAATGGGATTGCATCCTGTTTTTCTTTTTTGACTGCTTTTGGTGGAGCTTGCTCTGAAACAATTTTTTTTTCTTTTTCTTTAACTTTTTCAATTATTTTTTTTGCTTTAGGTGCAAATGGAATATTGGTTTTATCAGTAATCTGAATAAGCTCAACTGAAACAATTGGTGGTAAGTCAATTGGTTTTTTAGAAAGAAAAGGTAGGCTCATAGCTGTAATTAATACAAAAAATATATGAAGCCCAAAAGAAATAAAAATATTTCTATTCACTTTTATTACCTCTCTTTGTATGGTTCGGAAATTAATGCTACTTTAGTAAAACCAGAGCCTGATAGCATTCCCATTATTTCTAAAACTCTACCATAGTTTATTGATTTATCTCCCCTAACATAGATCCTTGTATCTGTTCTATTTTTAGATACAGCTAAAATTTTTGCAGTAATTTTATCATATTCAACTTTAGATTCTTGAATAAATATCTCACCTTTAGAATTTATTGATAAAGTTAATGGTTCTAATTCTTCTGGTAATGTATCTGCAGAACTTTCTGGTAAATCAACCTGAACTCCTACTGTTAATAGTGGTGCTGTTACCATGAATATAATTAATAAAACCAACATTACATCTACAAAAGGAGTAACATTTATTTCGCTCATAGGTTCTTTGGATGAGCGGTTTAGTTTAAAAGCCATTTTATATTATTGATAAAAATCTTTTAGAAAAGTTTTCTAATTTTTGTGAATATTTTTTTGAATCATTATTAAATTTATTGTAAGCAACAACTGCAGGAATTGCAGCCAATAATCCTAGCGCAGTTGCAAATAAAGCCTCTGCTATACCTGGTGCAACAATTGCTAAACTTGTGTTTCTTGAAATTGCAATTGACTGAAACGAATTCATTATTCCCCAAACTGTTCCAAACAAACCAATAAATGGAGCTGTAGAGCCAACGGTTGCTAAAAATGTAAAACCTTTATCAATTTTTGATATTTGTTTTTCAATATTAACCTCTAACACGCTTGTCATTCTCTCATTAAGGTTAGTTTTGTTTTTAGCTTTTAATAAAGTTTGCATAGAATCTTTAAATAATAAGCCCATAGGATTTTCTAAATTTATTGGCAAATTATTATAAAAAGTTTCAGCTGATTTTGATTTCCAAAATTTTTCCTCAAACTCTTCTGATTCTATGTTTATTTTTTTAAATAATCTAAATTTCTCAAAAATAATTGCCCATGAATAGATTGAGCAAGCGATAAGCATAAGTATTACTGATTTTACAATAAAATCTGCTCTTAAAAACAGACTCCATAATGAGAAATCAGTATTTGATGCTAATCCTACTGCTTGTGATGTGATATCTGCTTCCATGACTATGATTTCACACTTAAATGTGTCATGAATTTGACTATATAAGACTTAATTTATTCATCTAATTTATAAGTTTCGTAATAAAAACTAGCTATTAAGATTGCATCTGCTTTGTTTGAATCCTTTTTTCTTGATAACTCTGAAGAAAAGTACGGAAATACCTCAATTGCTTTAGTTCTGCTGGCATCTTTCTCTGAATTAATAAGATTAAAATATTTTTTCCACTTTGTGGGTCTAACAAAATACATGGGCAATTGCATTGCAGAACATATTCCTTTTAAAATTCCAAATGATTGACCGAAATTAAACATACTGGTAACTCCTTGGCCAGGCATGGCTGAAACCTGTTCTATCACAACTTTAATATTTTCTTTTGTTATAGCTTTAGTTCTTAAAAAGATTTCATGAAAAACTTGAGCACCATTAACTTGTTTTTTATTTTTTTTTCCTTCTAGCATATTTGGCATTTCTACTACATCAATTATTTTTCCATCTTGAAAAAAACAAATAGAGCCTGTTATACCTGGGTCAATTCCAATTATAAGCATTAATTATTTTTAAAATTTATATTTGAATAAACATTCTGAACATCATCATCATCTTCTAAGGTTTCTAAGAATTCAATTGCAGATTCCTCTTTATCCTTGCTAACATCAACACTGTTTAGAGGTATCCATTCAATTTCTGTTGAAATAAAATTTGTAATTATTTTTTCAAGGTTTTTTTTTACATTATAAATTTCATTCATTGGGCATTGTATTTCATGAAAATCTTCATATGAAATACACTCCTCAGCCCCCGACTCGATAGCTAATTCAAAAATTTGTTCATCTGATATTTCTTTTTTATTAATCTTAATAATACCTAGTTGACTAAAATTATGTGATGCAGAACCTTGAGTTCCCAAATTTCCACCACTTTTTACAAATATAGTTCTTACATTAGAGGCAGTTCTATTTTTATTATCTGTTAATGCCTCTACGATTACAGCTATCTTGTCTGGGCCAAATCCTTCATATCTTAAATTCTCATAATTAGTTTCCGAATTAGTAGATGATTTGGCAATAGCTCTTTCAATATTATCTTTTGGCATATTAGCTGACTTTGCAGCTTGAATTGCAGATCTAAGTCTTGGATTCATATCTGGATCTTTATCACCTAATTTTGCTGCCACACTAATTTCTTTTGATAGTTTAGAAAAAATTTTAGATCTTTGCTTGTCAGCCTTACCTTTCGAATGTTTTATACTTGCCCATTTTGAGTGACCTGACATAATAATTAATGAGAATTCTTTAATTCTCCTCCATATATAAAATTTTGTATATTTTTTGCTAATCCTGTTTCTATATCACAATCAACAATGACACCACACAAAGTAGCTTCTCCTATAGCTGGGAAGTGTTTGGTAGATTTTTTTTTTAAAAATCTATTTATTGAGTTTTCCTTATTCATACCAATTACAGAATTATAATCTCCACACATTCCCGCATCAGTTTGATAAGCTGTACCTCCTATTAGCACTCTTGTATCATTTGTTGGTATATGCGTATGGGTACCAACTACTAGCGTGGCCTTACCATCAAAAAAATGTCCCATAGCTGTTTTTTCACTTGTTATTTCTCCATGAAAATCAACTACCAAAAAATCATAATCTTTTTTTAATTTATTTTTTTTTATAAATTTTTCGGCTTCTTCAAAAACATCTTCACATTTTTTCATAAAAACATTTCCCATCAAATTTAGGACTCCCACCTTCATACCATTTTTAGCTATAAATATTCCAAATCCTTTTCCAGGTGAGGGTTCAAATAAATTTTTAGGTCTTAAAAGTCTATTTTCTCTTTCAATATGGGACATTGTTTCCTTTTGATCCCATACATGATTTCCTGTTGTAATTACATCAACTCCACAATTAAAAAAATCTTTACAAATCTCTTCTGTAAGTCCCACTCCAGAGTCTGCAGCATTCTCACCATTAATAACAACAAAATCAATTTTTTCTTCCTTTACTTTTGAAAGTAAATTATTCAAAACTACTGAACGTCCAGAAATACCAACTACATCACCTAAAAAAAGTATTTTCATTCTATAATATATTCACTTGTTACAATGTAATCTAATTTTTGATCATATTTATTGATAGGAATTTTTTTTATTTCTTGAACAGAAAAAGCCAAACCTATCTTTATAATTTTTTTTTTATTTGACAGTCTTGCAATAAAACGATCATAATATCCTCCACCATACCCTAGTCTATTTAAATTTTTATCAAAAGCTAACAAAGGAATCAATAAGATATCTGGGTAAACTAACTTTTTAATTTCTGGTTCTGGTATTCCATAATTATTAATTTTTAAAGGATCAGAAAATTTCCAGTTATAAAAGTCCATTTGAAAGTTTTTTTTTATTATTGGCAATGAAATCTTATAATGATTTTTTTCAAGCCTTCTCAATAACTCAAGATCATCAACTTCAAAATTTACTGGAAAGTATCCACCTATATTTTTTTTTTTATCTTTTTAATTAAATTTATAATATCCCTAAAATTAATTTTACTATTTTTTTTATTACATGTTTCTCTAATTTTAAGAATTTTTGTTCTTAATTTCGTTTTTGACACAAAATTATTGAACTGGGTTTTCTAAATTTGCTTTTTCAACAAAATTTTCAATTTCATTGGCAGCTTCTTCAATTATTTTTTCATAATCTTGTTTATTTTTTTCAATTTCTTTTTTAAAATCTTCATAATCTTGGGATAATTGTTTCATTTCTTCTTCTTTATTATCTTTATATTCATAAACTAAAGATTTTAATTCTCTAAACCTATCTGACAGATTTTTTAATTCATTTTTTTTTAGCTCAATTTTTTTTTTAGTTTCAAAATATTCATCCATTATCTTAACAGAAGTAATTAATAGAAGTTTATTCTCACCTATATTTCCAAGGTCATTTTTTAGATTGCTAAATTTTTCATTGATATGGGTAAGTAGCTCTTCTAAATGTTCTTCTTGACCGTCGTCACAAGACAGTAAAAAATCTTTACCATTAAACTTAATATTTACATTTGCCATTTATCTATTTCTTCCAATAAAGTATCTGTTTCTTGATTTAATTCATCAATTTTTTCTGAAAATTCAGTCTCCTTTTTTTCTCATCCAATTGTTGTGCGTTTATATCTTCTAACCTTTGATTTAGTGCCTTGTGCTCATTGATTAGATTCTGATATTTTTCTTCAATTTCTTTTTTTTCAATTTCTAATTGATTTTTCTGAATATTCAAATTTTCTAAATTAATTTTTAGTGTTGGATTTTGTAAGTTTAAACCTTTGAGCTTATTAAGAGCAAAAAAAAGTTTTTTTTCTTTTTCACTGTCTGTTTTCATATATATATATTTATAATATTAAATTGAGTATTTGAAGTCTAGATAGGATAATTTTGAACAAACTACATAAAGATTTATCAAACGCAATAAGGTTTTTGTCAATAGATGCTGTTCAAAAGGCAAATTCTGGGCATCCTGGCATGCCTATGGGGATGGCTGATGTAGCAACAGTATTGTTTAAAAACTTTCTAAAATTTAATCCAAAAAACCCTAATTGGCTTAATAGAGATAGATTTGTTTTATCAGCAGGACATGGGTCTATGCTTCTTTATTCTTTACTACATTTAACTGGCTATAAAAGTATCTCTTTAAAAGACATCAAAAATTTTAGACAACTAAAATCTATTTGTGCAGGACATCCTGAATATCACCCTGGTACTGGAATTGAAACTACAACTGGTCCACTTGGGCAAGGGATTGCTAACTCGGTTGGATTTGCTATTGCAGAAGAAATTTTGAAAGAAAAGCTAGGTGTAAAAATAATAAACCACAAAACTTATGTTTTAGTTGGTGATGGGTGTTTAATGGAAGGTATCAGTCATGAGGCAATGAGTTTGGCTGGCCATTTAAAATTAAAAAACCTAGTAATGCTTTTTGATAACAACTCAATATCTATAGATGGGCCAACTAACTTAGCGGTTTCAGATAATTTCAAAAAAAGATTTGAAAGTTATGGTTGGGATTATATTCTAATTAATGGTCACAATGAAAAAGAAATTTTTAAAGCATTAAAAAAAGTGCAGACTGCAAAAAAACCTACTGTTATTTCTTGTAAAACTAAAATTGGTTATGGATCGCCTAATAAATCAGGTAAGGCTTCTTCACACGGAAGTCCTATTGGTATAGATGAAATCAAGCTAGTTCGACAAGTTCTAGATTGGAAACATAAGCCTTTTGAAATTCCAAAAAATATTTTGAACGAATGGAAAAAAATTGGTAACAAAGGCATTAAACTTGAGTCTAATTGGAACAAAATTTATAAGAAGAAAAAACAAGCCATAGATAGAGTGTTAAAAAATAACTTTTCTAAAGCCTTAAAATCAGAAAAATATGATTCTATCAAAGAAAATAAAAGTTTAGCTTCACGAAAGTCATCTGAATTAACTCTGAATGCTCTCACTAAAGAAAACAATACTTTAATTGGTGGATCGGCTGATTTAGCTGGTTCAAATAATACTAAAACAAAATATCATAATATCATTAAACCTGCTGACTTTAATGGTGATTATATTCACTACGGGGTAAGAGAACATGCAATGTCTGGAATAATGAATGGTCTTGCTCTTCATAGTAAATTTATTCCTTATGGTGGTACTTTTTTAATATTTTCAGATTACTGCAAACCTTCAATTCGTTTGTCAGCATTAATGGGGCTGCGTGTTATTTATGTAATGACACATGATTCAATTGGTTTGGGCGAAGATGGGCCAACACACCAACCAATCGAACAACTATCTGGATTAAGATCTATACCTAACTTGAATGTATTTAGACCTGCAGATAGAATCGAAACTATTGAATGTTGGGAAGTAGCATTAAAAAATTCAGGAACACCAAGTGTATTATCTCTAACCAGACAAAGCCTTGACCCCATTAGAAAAAAATATTCAAACATAAATAAGTGCTCTTTTGGAGCCTACGAAGTTTTAAGAACTAATAAAAAAATTAATTTAACAATACTTGCTAGTGGTTCTGAGGTTAATTTAGCAATTGAGACTAGCCATAAATTAGCCAAAGAAAAAATATATGCTAAAGTTATATCGATACCGTGCCAAGACCTTTTTGATTCACAATCGAAATCGTATAAACAAAAAATTCTTGGTGAAACGAAGTTTAAAGTGTCTATTGAAGCAGCATCGACAGATTGCTGGAAAAAATATGTTGGAACAGAAGGTTTATCTTTTGGAATTGATGCATTTGGTAAAAGTGCACCATATAAAGAAGTTTATAAATACTTTGGATTAACAGCTGAAAATATTTCCAAAAAAACTAAAAATCTAATAAAAAGTTAAATATGACAGTAAAAGTTGGAATTAATGGAATGGGAAGAATTGGCAGAATGGTAATACGGGCAATTATCGAAAGTCAAAATAAGAATATAGAAATTAAACACATTAATAACCGATCTAATTCTGAGATAAGTTGTGCCTTAATAAAATACGATTCTATTCATGGTAAATTTAATGCAGATTTAAATTTTGATGAACATCATCTAATTATAAATAAAAATAAAATTACATTTTCTCAGGAATCTAATATTGAAGATATAAATTGGAAAAAATTTGATGTTGATTATGTTTTTGAGTGTACTGGAAAATTTAACTCTAAAGAAAAATTATTATCACATATTAAAAATGGAGCAAAAAAAGTTATTGTTTCAGCACCATGTAAAAATGCAGACAAAACAATTGTCTATGGCGTAAATGAAAATATACTCACAAAGGGGGATCAGATAGTCTCAGCAGCTTCGTGTACAACTAATTGTCTAGCACCAGTTGCAAATGTTTTAAATGAAAGTTTTAAAATTGAAAAAGGATTCATGACTACTATTCATGCTTTTACTAGTGACCAAAGAATTTTAGATAATTCACATAAGGATCCGAGAAGAGCAAGATCTGCTAGTCAGTCAATTATTCCAACATCTACAGGGGCTTCAAAAGCAATTGGTGTAATTATTCCCTCGTTAAAGGGAAAGCTTGAAGGTGTTGCCATGAGAATTCCTACACCTAATGTTTCATTAATAGAACTTGTTTTTTGTACAAAAAAAGAAATAACAAAAGAAAAAATTAATGATGCTTTTACTATTGCTTCTAAAAAACAATCTAAAAGAGTTTTAGAAATTACTTCAGAAAAACTAGTGTCAATTGACTTTAACCACAATTCAGCTTCAGCAATTATAGATGCTTCTTTAACAAATGTAGTTGGTGATAAAATGGGCAAAATTTCGGCGTGGTATGATAATGAGTGGGGCTTCTCAAATAGAATGTGCGATATTGCCGAATACCTTCATAAAATTTCTTAATGAGAAGTATAAAAGACGAACTAAATCTTAGTGAAAAAAAAATACTGCTAAGACTGGACCTAAATGTTCCATTAGATAAGGGGAAAATTACTGACTCAACAAGAATAGATAAAATCATTCCAACTATTAGTTTTTTATTAAAAAATAAGGCTAAAATCATAATATTATCTCACATAGGGCGGCCCAAAGGTAAAATCATAGACAGTCTTTCTCTTAAACCTGTATGTGAAGATTTAAAAAATAAATTAAATGAGAATATAAAATTAATTACCAAAAATCTTAAAGAAATAGATTCTGCTGATTTGTTCAATAATCAAGGTGTAAGAATTATAATGCTAGAAAATCTTAGATTTTATGACGAAGAAGAAAAAAATGATGATGAATTTGCAAAACATTTGGCAAGTCTAGCTGACATATATGTTAATGACGCTTTCTCTTGTTCACATAGGGCTCATGCTTCAATTTTTGAAATTACAAAATTTCTTCCTTCATATGCAGGCCTTCAATTAAATTTGGAAATTGATGCTTTAACTAAAATTACTTCTGAGATTAAAAAACCTATAACTTGTATTATTGGTGGTTCTAAAATATCAACTAAGATTAATATTATTAAAAACCTGATTCCTAAATTTGATAATATTATAATTGTTGGAGGAATGGCTAATAATGTACTAAAATACAAAGGCTATAATATTGGCAAATCTATTCAAGAAGATAATTGTGATAAAATAATTGAAGAAATATTTTTACTTTCAAAGAAAGAAAACTGTAAAATAGTTTATCCTGAGGATGTCACTGTAGGAAAAAACTTGAATGGATCGCCAGAAGTAAAAGAATTAAATGATGTTTCTGAAGATGAGTTAATTTTAGATATTGGCCCTAAATCAATAAAAAATATTAATAATATAATTGAAGAAAGTAATACTATTTTGTGGAATGGTCCTGCTGGTTACTTTGAAAATCCGAGTTTTGCTAAAGGAAGTTTAGAAATTATGAAAAAAATTATTGAAAAAAGTATAGCTAATAATATTTATTCAGTAGCAGGTGGTGGAGACACAGTTGCTTTATTGAATAGTGTGGACGCAGTTAATAACTTTGATTTTGTTTCAACTGCTGGTGGAGCCTTTTTAGAATACCTTGAAGGAAAAGAACTTCCTGGTATAAAAGCTTTAAATTAATATGTCTGAATTAAATAAAATTGCTTTAAAAATTTTATCAAATAGTAAGGGTATCCTTGCGGCTGATGAAAGCACCGGCACCATGACTAAGAGACTTGAGGCTATAAATGTTCCATCATCTTCAGAAAATAGGCTTTTATTTAGAGAAACACTTTTCTCTTCTGATGGAATGAAGAATTATATTGGTGGGGTAATTTTGTATGATGAGACAATTAAACAAACTTCAAGTTCAAATAAAACTATACCAGAACTAATTTCTTCTTCTGGTGCCGTTCTCGGAATAAAAGTAGACATTGGTGCAAAGATTTTAGCAGGTTCACCGGAAGAAAAAATTACAGAAGGTTTAGATGGCTTAAGAGAAAGATTAAAAGAATACTACAAATTTGGAGCTAGATTTACAAAATGGAGGGGGGTTTATAGTATTTCAGATAAATACCCTAGTAAATTATCAATTTTTTCCAATGCTCATGCTCTTGCAAGATACTCTGCACTTGTTCAAGAGTGTGGAATGGTTCCAATAGTAGAACCAGAAATTTTAATGGATGGAAGTCATTCAGCAGAAGATTGTTTTGAAAAAACCTCAGAAGTAATTAAAAAATGTTTTGAGGAATTAGCACTTCATAATATTGATTTGACTGGAATAATTTTAAAACCAAATATGATTCTACCAGGGAATAAATCTGACAAAAAAATATCAAATGATGAGGTTGCTAAACTCACCTTAAAATGTCTTAAAGAAAATGTGCCAACAGATGTGCCTGGGGTAGCATTTTTATCCGGTGGTCAAACAGAAGTACAAGCAACTGAAAATTTGAACTTAATTAATAAGTATAACGATACAAATTTTATTATGACCTATTCATATGGAAGAGCTTTACAACAAAGCGCACTTAAGTTTTGGGCAAAAGATATTAAAGATATTAAGGGCACACAAGAGGTCTTTAACCACAGAGCTAATATGTGTACGCTTGCAGCTCAAGGAAAATGGACTAGAGAACTTGAAGACAAATAAGACAAATAAGAAATTTGTTTATTTGATTTCACCTGATAAAATTAAAAATAATAATTTTTTTTCAAATTTAGATTCAGTATTAAAAACCCAAAAAGTAAATTTTTTTCAGTTAAGATTAAAAAAAGAAACAAACATAAATAAATTATTAATTGGAAGAAGAATAAAAAATATTTGTAAAAAATACAAAGTTAAATTTCTAGTAAATGACGATCCAAAACTAGCCAAGAAACTTAATGCTGATGGCTGTCACCTAGGTCAAAAAGATATGAATATCCCTAGAGCAAGAAAGATAATAGGAAATAAAATTATCGGTATTACTTGTCATAATTCAATTAAATTAGCGAAGAGCGCTATTAAAGATGGTGCTAATTATTTAGCTTTTGGAGCATTTTATTCATCTAAAACTAAGATAGTTAAATATAAAGCCAGTTTAACAATATTAAAGACTGTTAAAAAAATAACATCCCTTCCAATAGTAGCAATTGGTGGCATAAAGCTTAATAATTATAAAAAACTCTTATTGAATAAAGCTAACTTTTTAGCTATTTCAGGCTACATTTGGAATAATAAAAAATACAAACCATTAGAAGCTATTAAAAAATTAAAATGAAATTATACGCAAGTGAAATTAGAGTTGGAATGTTAATTGAATACAAAAATGATCTTTGGCAAGTTTTAAAAACTCAATATGTAAAGCCTGGTAAGGGTGGTGCTTTTGCTCAAGTTGAAATGAAAAGTTTAAACAAAAATACAAAATTAAATGAAAGATTTAGGTCAAGTGAGTCTGTAGAGAAAGCTTCTGTAGATGAAACTAAATTTAATTATCTTTACGATGATGAATCTGACTACCACTTTATGAATCCTAAATCTTATGAACAAATTAATATTAAGAAAGAAGTTGTTGGAGAAAAAGGAAAATTGTTAACTGAAAATTTAGAGGTGAACATAAGTTTTTATAATGAAAGTCCTTTAGCAGTAGAATTACCTAATCAGGTCACATGCACAATTGATACAACAGATGCTGCTCTTAAAGGACAAACAGTTTCTTCATCTTATAAACCTGCGACTCTAGACAATGGAATAAATATTCAAGTACCTCCCTTTATTGAAGGTGGAGATAAAATCATAGTTGATACTAGAACTATGGAATATATTAAAAAAATATAAATCACATGCAATCAATATCAGCCAATCTTAATATCATGATAAAGGCTGCGGAAAAAGCTTCTAGAGCTTTAATTAGAGATTTTGGAGAAATAGAAAAACTTCAAGTATCAATTAAAGGACCTACCGACTTTGTGTCAAACGCTGATCTCAAAGCTGAAAAAATAATTATAGAAGAATTAAAAAAAGCAAGACCTTACTACTCTATTATCAGCGAGGAAGATGGTTCTGAGTCAAATAAAGATAAGAATAATACTTGGATAATAGATCCTATAGATGGCACTACAAACTTTTTACATGGAGTTCCACACTTCGCAATATCTATTGGGCTAAAATCTGGCGATGAAATAGTTTCAGGGTTAATTTATGATCCAATAAAAGATGAAATGTTTTATGCCGAAAAAGAAAGTGGTGCTTTTTTTAATAACCAAAGAATCAGGGTTTCAAAAAAGAGAGAGCTTAATAGCTGCTTGTTTGCTACAGGAGGTTCATCTAAAGATGAAGTTGACCTACCTTTAAGGAAATCTGGAAGTGCAGCCCTTGATATTGCCTATGTTGCAGCAGGAAGATATGATGGTTACTTTCAAAATGATCTTAATTTATGGGATATAGCAGCAGGTATAATAATTTTAAAAGAAGCTGGTGGCATGATTAATGAAATAGACCTTTCTCAAAATAAGAATATCCAAATAAGAGCCTCTAGCATGGCAATTAATGAAAAAATGCTTGAAAAATTAAAGAACTTTTAATTGTTTTATAAAATTCTTTTGCTATAAGTCACGATATGAAAAAAGACATACATCCAAACTACCACACAATTAAAGTAGAAATGACTGATGGAACTCAATTTGAAACAAGATCAACTTGGGGGAAAGAAGGTGAGGTTTTAAAATTAGAAATTGACCCAAAGTCTCATGCTGCTTGGACAGGTGGAAAGCAAAAACTAATGGATAAAGGTCGTGTTAGTAAATTCAATAAAAAATTTCAAAACTTCAGATCAGAAAAAAAGGATTAAATGTCTAACGTACCATTAATGCCAATGGCAACTGCTGTTTGGCTAGTCGAAAACACAACACTTACATTTAAACAGATTGCAAAATTTTGTAACCTACATGAAGTTGAGGTGCAAGGTATTGCTGATGGTGAAGTTGCGAAAGGAATAATGGCTTATAATCCCATCATATCTGGTCAGCTTACTAGGGAAGAAATTGAGCTTGCATCAAAAAATGAAGACAAGGATCTTCAGATAAAAAATACTGATATTCAAATTTCAACTGAAGATAAAAAAATTAAAAAATATATTCCTTTATCTAGAAGACAAGATAAACCTGATTCTGCTTTATGGTTGATTAAACAACATTCATTATTAAAAGAATCACAAGTGGCAAAACTAGTTGGAATAACTAAAGCTTCAGTGACTGCAATTAAAAATAAAAGTTATTGGAATTATAACAACTTAAATCCTAAAGATCCTGTTGCATTAGGGCTTTTTTCACAGAAAGATCTAATTGAAGCAATCGAAAAAGCTGAAAGAAGAGTAAAAAGAGAAAAAAAAGAAAAAGAGAAAGCCAAACAAAGACGAGAAGTTTCAAATATTGAATAAATTTAATAGACATCAAAATTTTATAGTGATAATTAGTCATTCTTAAAAAAAACTTATGAAGATAGAAGTCAAAGATAACAACATTGAACAAGCCCTAAGAGTCCTTAAAAGAAAGTTGCAACGTGATGGCTTTTTTAAAGTTGTTAAGCTAAAAAGTGTTTATGAAAAACCGTCTGAGAAAAAAAAAGAATTCTGCAAGAAAATATAAAGAGGGTTAAGAAGCTTAATAAGCTTAAAAATAGAATTTAAATATACCGCGGGGTGGAGCAGTCTGGTAGCTCGTCAGGCTCATAACCTGAAGGTCGGCGGTTCAAATCCGTCCCCCGCAACCAATTTTAATAACAAATTAATTAAATTTTAAAATTAGATTTTTTGCTATCAATTAAAAATGCTTTAACAGTTTCTTTCGTAAGTTCATCAAAAGTTTTTCCAAAGTTTTCAATTTTTTCAATAGTTACTGGTGGAATTGTAATAATGTGACATCCCAATTGTTTTGCTTGCAAGTAATTATAGGGTTCTCTAACACTAGCCCAAAGTATTTCTACATTTTTAAATTTCTTTGCTAAAGCTATACTTTTTTTAAATTCTGGAACTGGGTCTTTACCAGTATCCCCTGCTCTACCAGCAAATATTGAAATTATAACTTTAGTCTTCTTATTAATTAATCTTAGAATCTTTTCTGTTTGTTTTGCACTGTAAATTGCTGTGATATTAAGTTTAATATCTAAATTATTAAGCTCTTTAATAATTTTTCCCATAAAAATACCTTTGGAGTTCGAAACTGGAACTTTTACATAAACATTCTTTCCCCATGTATTAATCTGAAGAGCTTGTCTTTTCATCTCTTTATAGTTGTCAGCAAACACTTCTAGTGAAACAGGTTTGTTATTACAAATTTTTAATATTTTCATTGAATAAGATTTATAATCTTTTGCTCCAGCTTTTCTCATTAAGCTGGGATTAGTCGTAAAACCTTTAACTATTTTTTTCTTATTAAACTTCTTTATTAAATCTAATTCTGCAATGTCACAAAATATTTTTGTTGTCATTAATTTTTAAAGGTTTTTAGTTATATCCTCAGTCATTTTTTTTGCATCTGCAAATAACATTAGCGTGTTATCTTTGTAAAATAATTCATTATCAATTCCAGCATAGCCAGGAGATAAACTTCTCTTTACAAATAATACTGATTTGCACTTTTCAACATCTAATACAGGCATCCCGTAGATTGGACTTTGTGGATCTGTTTTTGCAGCTGGATTTGTTACATCATTTGCTCCAATTACAAATGCAACATCTGCATTAGCAAAATCATTGTTAATTTCTTCAAGTTCAAAAACTTCATCATAAGGAACGTTTGCTTCAGCTAACAACACATTCATGTGCCCTGGCATTCTTCCTGCAACAGGATGGATTGCATAAGTAACTTTAATATCATTTTTCTTTAACGTATCTACCATCTCTCTTAGTGCATGTTGTGCTTGAGCTACAGCCATGCCATATCCTGGAACAATTATAACAGATGATGCATTTTTCATTAAGAAAGCTGCGTCTTCCGCATTACCACTCTTAACTGGTCTTTGATCTTTATTACCAGTTGATGTTGATTGTTCTGTTGCACCAAATCCCCCTAAAATTACATTAAAGAAAGAACGGTTCATACCTTTACACATTATATAAGATAAAATTGCACCCGAAGATCCTACAAGTGCACCTGTTATAATTAATGCAGTATTTTCTAAAGTAAAGCCAATTCCTGCAGCAGCCCAACCAGAGTATGAATTTAACATTGAAATCACCACAGGCATATCTGCTCCGCCGATTGGGATGATTAATAAAAATCCTATTAAAAATGAAACTGCTATTAATATCCAAAAGAAATTGGATGACTGCGATGTACAAAGTAAGTAAGTTAAAATTAGAATTGAAATTAACAATAAAGCATTAAGAAAATGTTGTCCTTTAAAAGTGATTGGTGACCCTGACATTATTCCTTGTAGTTTTAAAAAGGCAATTATTGAGCCTGAAAATGTTATAGCACCAACTGCAGCTCCAATTGACATTTCAATTAAGCTTGCAAGTTTAATAGCTCCAGGTGATCCTAGGTTAAATGCTTCAGGATTTAAGAAAGCTGAGATTGCAACAAAAACTGCCGACAAACCAACTAAGCTATGAAATCCTGCTACTAGCTCTGGCATAGCCGTCATTGGTATTTTGTAAGCTATGAATGCTCCTATAAGACCACCTACTAGTAAAAAAATTAGTACATAAATTAGTCCACTAGAAAAGCTTCCGACCGATAAAAAAGTAACAGTGATGGCTATAACCATTCCTAAAATTCCAAAAAAATTACCCCGTCTTGAAGTTTCTGGTGATGAAAGGCCTCTTAATGCTAATATAAATAGAACTCCTGAAACTAAATAAAATATTGCTGATAAATTTGCTGACATAATTATTTATTTTTCTTCTTTTTTTATACATTTGAAGCATTCTTTGAGTAACCAAAAATCCTCCAAATATATTAATTGCAGCAAGTGATATTGCTAAAAAACCAAGAATATTCGAGATTGTAAAAACATTGTCTGCACTTCCTGCTAAGCCTGCAATTATAGCACCAACAATAATTACTGATGATATTGCGTTAGTAACTGACATCAATGGTGTGTGCAAAGATGGAGTTACACTCCACACAACATAATAACCAATAAAAATTGATAAAATGAATATACTTAATCTAAATATAAAAGGGTCTATTTCCATAAGTCTATTTTATTAAAGTTTTTTCAATTATCTCATCTTCTAAATTAATATTAATTTTTTTATTTTCTTTATCATATAAATTGGACACAAAATTAAATACATTTTTTGAATATAAGTTTGAAGCTGAAACAGGAAGCTTATTGAGAATATTTGTTTCACCCATAATCTTTACTCCATTTTTAACTACAATTTTATCGACTTCTGTAAATTCAGCATTTCCACCCTGAATTGCAGCTAAATCATAAATGACAGATCCAGAATTCATATTATCAATCATAGAACTTTTGATAATTAATGGAGCTTTTTTTCCTGGGATTAAAGCTGTACATATCACAATATCAATCTTCTTAAGAGTTTCGGCTAAAAGATCTTCTTGTTTTTTTTTAAATTCTTCAGATACTTCTTTTGCATAACCACCTTCAGTTTCAAGATTTTCAGATCCCACAACTGTTAAAAATTTCCCACCTAAGCTTTCAACTTGTTCTTTTGAAGCCATTCTTACATCTGTTGCAAATACGATAGCACCCATTCTTTTTGCTGTTGCAATAGCTTGAAGACCTGCAACGCCCGCACCTACCACCAATACCTTTGCTGCTGGAATTGTACCTGCAGCAGTCATCATCATTGGAATTGCCTTTTCAAAGTTTGCAAATGACTCGATTACTGCTTTATAACCAGCAAGATTAGCTTGTGAAGAAAGTATATCCATTGATTGAGCCCTGGTTATTCGAGGTAACATTTCTAAAGAGAAAACATTAATATTTTTTTTAGATAAAATTTCTATTTTTTCTTTATTAGCATAAGGGTTAAACACACCAACGAGAGTTTGGTTTTCTTTTAAATTTGAAAGATTTTCTTCAGATAGTAGGCCTAACTGAATAATTACATCTGCATTTGCTAAAGTTTCAACTTCATTATTAGAAATCTTAACTCCTAATTCTTTATAATCATGATCCTTAAATCCTAGATGTTCTCCATATTTCTCAACTATAGAAATTTCAAAACCAAGAGCTATGTACTTTTTTGCAATCTCAGGAGTGATTGCAACTCTTTTTTCAACACTACGATTTTCTGAAACTGAAACGATTCTCATAAAAGAACTTTATAATAAGAATATCGCCATTAGAACTAAAACTGCTATTACCGCGACAGTTCCCCACAATACAAATTTAGTGAAGTTATTCCAGACGCTTTTATGGTTTTCATTATCCATAAAAACTATTTTTGTCTTGCTTTGAATTTTGGATTAGTTTTATTGATTATATAAACTCTACCTCTTCTTCTAACTAACTTAGAGTTAAGGTCTCTTTTTTTTAATGATTTTAATGAGCTTTTAATTTTCATAATATTTTTTTATAGCCGGCAATGTCCTACTCTTCCGTGTCTTAAGACAAAGTACCATTGGCGCTGAAGGGCTTGACTTCCGAGTTCGGAATGGGATCGGGTATAACCCCTTCGCAATAATCACCGGCCACAGTGTTATAACCAAAATAAAACTTTTGTAAACAATCAATTATTCTTCAATTTCAGTTAATTTTAATGAAATTAGCTATATAATCTTTCAACTGAACTTTTCCAAAAATTTTATAGACTTTATTAGACAAATTCATACTTGTCAAAGCTGACGCATATCTCTCACCTCTTCTTTTAGGAAGTAATTTAATTTTAGAATTAAACATTCTTGCTACTTCTAATATGGTGTAACTTTTTTTATTAGAGATGCTGTAGTGCCTACATTTATTTTTTTTCCAGGCATAATAACAAGTATCTATAGTATCTAAAATATGTGTAAACCTCCTGGACTGTGTGCCCGGCTTTACGACGGTAATAGGAGCTTTTTTTTTAAATTGATCTTCAAAGATACCTATAACTGTTGCCATGCTTCCTGTTTTAATTTGTCTAGGTCCATAAACATTATAAAAATATATAATTTCATATTTAAAATTATACCAAATTTTCAAATTTTCTAACATTTCTAGATTTTTTGCTTTTGTAAATGCATATGGTGAAAGGTTTTTGTCTTTTCCATTATTTCCTATACTTGCTGAGGTTGCTGAATAAATTAGCTTGATTTTATTTAAAAGACAAAAGCTAAATACTTCATGAGAACCAATTGTATTAGAATTAATACATTCACTCATCTTAAAAAAGCTTTGATATATTCTTGCAAATTCACCAAAATGAAAAATAGAATTAATTTTTTTTTTATAGGGACTTAAGACTTTAAAGATATTTTTTGTATGAGACTTCAAATATTTTATTCTTTTATTTTTAATATGATTTTTTTTACCTCCAGAAGAGTAGTCATCAATACTCAGAATATTATATTGGGTTTTATCTATTAAAAGATCAATCAAATTAGAGCCAACAAAACCTGCGCCCCCAGTCACTACAACAATATTTTTCATTTTTATTAGTTTCTCAAATAATCTTTATAAGCTTTAAGCATACCATTTTTTAAATCTGTTTGAGCTTTCCAGCCATACTTTTTTGCTAAGGTAACGTCTAAAATTTTTCTTGGTGTTCCGTTTGGCTTTGTTAAATCATATTTAATTTTTATTTTTTTATTTGGCACTATTAACTTAAGCATTTTTTTTGCGTACTCATCAATTGTAAAATCTTTACCAGTGCCTATATTAATAATTGTCTCTTTAATATTTTTATTCATAAAAAAAATACAAGCATCGGCAATATCATCAACATAAATAAATTCTCGCTTTGCTTTACCATTCCCCCATAATATTAATTTATTATTATTTTTTATTTTTAATTTGTGAACTTTTTTAATCAAGGCTGGAAAAAAGTGTGAGTTTAAACTGTTATAATTATCATTTGGCCCAAAAGTATTTGTTGGCATCAAACACTTATAATGCATTTTATATTGCATATTATAACTTTCACACATTTTAATCCCAGCAATTTTAGCTATTGCATATGCGTCATTAGTTTTTTCAAGTGGTCCTGTTAGTAAGTAGTCTTCTTTTATGGGTTGCCTACACATTTTAGGGTAAACACAACTCGATCCAAGAAAAATTATTTTTTTTATGCCCACAAGATACGCAGAATTAATTAAATTTGATTGAATTGACAAGTTTTCAAAAATATACTGTGCTTTATATTTGCTGTTAGAATAAATTCCACCTACTTTTGCAGCTGCTATAAAAATAAAATCAGGTTTATTTTTTTTTAAAAATTTAAAAACTTTTTGTTGATCTTTTAAATCAAGTTGTTTTCTGGTTCTAAAAATAAGGTTTTTATAACCCTTTAACTTTAACCTTCTAACTATTGCACTACCAACCAAACCATTGTGTCCAGCAATATAAATCTTAGAACTTTTATTAATCATTTAATATTTTTTTCATTTCATGACTAACCATTTCTTTGACTAAACCTTTGATTTTCACTTTTGGAACCCATTTTAAAATTTTTTTTGCTTTTGATGGGTCTCCTAACAAGGTATCTACCTCTAAGGGTCTATAATATTCTTTATCACATAAAACTATTGGTATATTTTTATCAGCATAACACCTTGAATTAATTCCTTTTCCCTTCCAAATATATTTCATTTGCAGTTCATTTAGAACAAGGTTAACAAATTGCTTTACTGAATATTGCTTTCCAGTTGCTATAACAAAATCTTGTGGTTTTTTTTGTTGCAACATTTTCCACATTGCTTCAACATAATCTCGTGCATGCCCCCAATCTCTTTTGGCTTCAAGATTTCCTAAAAATAATTTTTTTTGTTTACCAATTTTAATTCTACAAAGAGCGTTCACAATTTTTCTTGTGACAAATGTTTCCCCACGTCTAGGACTTTCATGGTTAAACAAAATTCCATTACACGCAAAAATATTATAAGCTTCTCTATAATTAATTGTAATCCAGTGTGCATACACTTTTGCTACACCATATGGACTTCTTGGATAAAAATCAGTTTTTTCTGTTTGAGGAACTTCTCTTACTTTTCCAAACATCTCAGAGGTTCCTGCTTGATAAAATTTTGTAAATTTTTCTAAACCATGAAATTTAATTGCTTCTAATATTCTTAAGGCACCAATTGCGTCTGCATTGGCAGTGTATTCTGGAACCTCAAAAGAAACTGAAACATGTGATTGAGCTGCCAAGTTGTAAATTTCATTGGGTTTAATTTTTTTAATTAAAGTTGAAACAGAAATTGCATCTGTGATGTCCCCATAATGAAGATAAAAATTTCTTTTTTTTTCATGAGGGTCTTGATAAATGTGGTCAATTCTTAGGGTATTTAAAGATGATGATCTTCTTTTTACTCCATGAACTAAGTAACCTTTATTAATCAAAAATTCTGCTAAGTACGAACCATCTTGACCAGTAATACCAAAAATTAGAGCTATTTTATTATTTTTTTTCATACTTACTTATCTTTATCCATCTAAATCAATTGAGATCATTTTAATAGTTTTTTTTTTTTTTTATGATTTTCTTATATATTAATCATTTTTGTGCTGTTTATCATTTTGATATATATATTCGAATACTTTTCTAAATGGCATATTAATTTTATAAATTTGACTAAAATTATTCATTTTTAAAATTTTATGTATGTCTGTGAACGTATAATTTTTTTTAAGCATAAGGTCATAATGATGCTCAAAATATATAAAGTTAACATCTTTAATACTTTCTCCTAGTCCTTTAAGGATTTCATATTCATAGCCCTCTGTATCAATTTTTAAAAAATCAATATAATTAATATTTTTTAGCTTAATGTATTCTTGAAATTTAGTTAAATGAATTTCAACTTCATCATAAATTTTATTATTTCCAAAAAAATTTAATAATTTAAATTTCTTTTTATAGTACTTAGAGTCTTCATCTATATCTTGTATTGTTGAAGAAGATGTTTCACAAAATTCTTTAATATTTATTTTTTTGTTTTCATTGCCTAGGGCTATGTTTTCTAAAATTATATCAGTATTGCCATATTTTTTTTCCAAAGCATTCTTTCTAACTAAAAGTTTTTGAAAGTTTTTTGGAGAAGCTTCAAAAGAAATAATTTTATTAATTAAAAAATTTTCAGAAAAAAGGTCAATTGTTTCACCTGTATGAGCACCAACATCTATAAGTAAATCTATATTTTTTAATTTAACTTTTTTTTTTAAAAAATTAATTAATTTTCTTTTATGGAAGAAATCAAAAAAATCAAGAATAAGTAATACTATCTTCATTATTTTTTATTTGTGTAAATAATTTTTTTAAATTTTATATTAATCTTTCTTGTTTGTCCTAGGCAACTATCTAAATCTTTTTTTTGTTTACACAACATGTTTTTATTTAAGATGTCTTTCATTTTTTTTTCTATACGAAAATCATCAATACTTGTGTTGTAAAATGCATAGTTTAGAGGTTTATATGAATATTTTATATGTTCATTATAAATTCTATTAACATTTCTAGTAAAAAATATTGTTACAGTAATCATCACAATGATCGTACTATTTCTTAAAAATATATCCGAATAAATATCTCTTCTGTCTAAGAAACTGGAGATCGGAATAAAAAAAAACAATGCTATAAGAGAATAACCTCCATATCTTAATGATGGGTGATTATAAAACCACTCAATTAATAATAATAAAATTACAATATAAATATTTTTTAAATTAATGCCTTTATGATTAATCTTTTTTTTTATATTTAAAAAGAACACATTTATGATTAATACTAGTGCTAATATTCCATATAAAAAATCAGAAACTTTATTGAAAAAATATGTATCTACCCAATTGCTAATCCAATTAAAACTATTAATATATTCTAGAGGATTGCTGGCTCTAAAATTTGGATTGGCACCAGCTTTTGACCACAATTCATACCAATTATTCATTTGTTTAACTTCAGAAACGGGTATTGACCAAGACATTGTATCTAAGCATGTAAAATAAATGGGATATACAATACACCCAGAGCTAAAAAAGTTCGTTATCAGTATATAAAATATTAAGAGACTAAATAAAAAAAATATTTTATTCCATACTAGAAAAATAAATATATCAAACAATTTTTTTTTATGTCTTCTAACATAAAAAAATAATGGAATTAGAACTATAAAATAAAGAAAGTAAAAAGCTTTAAAAGAAACAATAAGGCCTAACAAAAGATAAATATATATTAAGTTGTTTTTATTTAGTGATTTTAAATTTAAAAAATAAGCTATCTCAATAAAAAATAATAAAATTAATATTTGAGCTGATCTGTCAGTGCCATGCTCTCCTATTCTATAAAAAAAAATATTAATAAATGCAAAGGCAAATAAACTTAAAACTCTTACAAAATTGTTATTTATTTTAAATTTTTTTTTGGATAAATTGTTATAAATATTGTGTAAAAATATTATATTGGAATAACATAAGATTAAAACAGCACCCATGTTAAAAAGATAATAATCAACCAATGGCAAATAAAATAAAGAATTAAGATAAAAAATTGAAGATGGTGTTCTAAACCCATGACCAAAATTACCTAAACCTATAGATAAATCGTTTTGTGTTAAGAAATATGTATATGGAAAATGATAGTAGGAGAAATCATCGTGATTTTTAAAAATTAAAAATGAAATAAATAAAATAAGCAAAACAATTAAAACTATAACCGTTTCTTTTAAAGCAAAATTTTTATTTCTATAAAAAAAAAATAAATAACTTAGAAACCCAACTGTAAGAATAAATAAGTTGTGTAGTTTGAAATGAGGGATAAATATATGGCTTGTATATGAATAAATAATTAATAAAAAAACACCAAATAATCCAGCATAGCCAAAGTTAAAATTTAAATAATTTTTGATAGTCAACCTTTGAAAAACTAAACCATACCCTATCAAACTAAATGGAATAAAAAAGAACCAAAAAACTAATAATAAAAAAGTGTTATTCATAAATAAATTTTATGTAATTTTATTTTTTAGACTTTATGTTTTTAAAATCTTTGATACATATTTTACATATTTATGGTGAATAAAATACTTAAATTTTTAGATATTAAACATTACAACTTTTATCTTATAGTCAGTTTTTTTTACTTAATAACAATTTTAAGTTTTTTTCTGAGTCTAGACCCCAATGGAGGAGCTAATTTAGATTATCTTAATCAAAAAAGAATTAGTCAAGAGTTTGCCTTAAGTTTTTTAGATGAGTTTTTAACTTTTGACCAGGAAAGCACACGTCACTCTCCAGTGCTACTTATAATATTGTCATTGCTAGAAAAAATAAATTTACCAGATATATACATTAGACTCATAGCTTTTCATTTTTGTATGTTATTGCCATTTTTTTTTTATAAGTTAATAAATTTAAGATATAATAGTATTGGTAAGCATAATCTATTATTACTAACTTGTTTAATATTTTTATCGCCTACTTTTATTTCTCTTTCAATTTGGCCTGACAGTAGAATTTATGGAGTTATATTTTTTACTATTAGTTTAATATATTTTTCAAAATTTGATTTAGAAAATAAATCAAACAAACTTAGTAATGCAATTAAATGTACTTTTTGGTATGCGATTGCAACCTACTTTAGTTTAAATTTTGCATTATTTTCAATTTTTTTCATTATAAAATTTTTTAATTTTTTTAAATTTGATAAAAAATTTATATATCTTTTGAGTTTAAACTTAATTTTAGCATTACCTGCCTTAATATATACACTTACATTAGAAAATATTTTTTTTCTTAAGTCTGGAATTTCAGGTAAGGAATTTAACTTGAAGGATAATTTAAATTTTGCAAATAAAATTTTAATGATTTCATCTATTATCTTTTTTTATTTGATACCGTTCATATTTACTAAATTAATTAAAATAGAATTTTTAAATTTAAAGAATGCTATAATTAGCATTTTCATTGTTACTGCTTGCTTCATTTTTTTTAATTATGACTCAGATTATACTGGTGGAGGATTTTTTTTTAAACTTTCACAACTATTATTCAATAATAATATACTTTTTTTTATAATTAGTATTCTTTCTATAATGGTCGTTTTGAGCCTATCAAGATTAAACAAATACAATGCTCTAATTGTTATATTGTTGATTTTAAGCAATATACAGTTCTCTATTTATCACAAATATTACGATCCTTTATTATTTATATTATTTTTTAGTATTTTTGATATTAAGCTTACTAATTTAAAAATTAAAAAAATAAAATTTAGCTATTTTTATTTATTTTTTATAATTTTTTTAACTTTAAACTACTTAAAACAAATATTATGAAAAATTTAACCTTAATTATCCCTGCCAAAAATGAGCATGAATCTTTACCATTAGTATTGGAAGAGTTGAAAAAATATGACTTAAAAACAAAAGTTGTTCTTTCCTCTGAAGATCAATTAACAATAAATGCAATACAAAAATTTGATATTGAAATCATTTATCAAAAAAATAAAGGTTACGGCGATGCATTAATAGATGGAATAAATTCTTTAGATGATGGTTTTTTTTGTATCTTCAATGCTGATGGATCATTTGATCCTAAGGAATTAAAACAAATGTATGACAAAATAATTGAAAAAAATTATGATTTTTTATTTGCATCAAGATATGAAGATAAGTCTGGAAGTGAAGATGATACATTCCTTACATGGCTAGGTAATAAAATTTTTACATTACTTGGTAAAATTATATTTAGCTTAAATATAACAGATATTTTGTATACCTTTGTTATTGGTAAAGTTAGTCACTATAAAAAACTGAATATTAGGAGTTTGGATTTTGGTTTTTGTGTAGAACTTCCTATTATGGCTAAAAAAAATAAAATGATGTTAACGACATCTCCATCTTATGAGAGAAAGAGAATTGCTGGCATAAAAAAGGTAAGTGAGTTTAGGGATGGTTCTCTTATTTTGCTTAAAATGATTAAACTAATCTTTAGAAGTAAATAAAATAATATTATTAAATTAAAATAAATTTTTCTTAGATAGATATTTTTTTGAACAAATTAAAATAAGTATAACAATATACGAGGATACTTATTAAAATTATAATTACTTGATTTTGTGAATTACTTACATCTAACGATGCTATAAGAATTATAAAAAAATTATATAAATTTACTATAGATGCACTAAAGATATTTGCTTTAAAATTCGAAAGTTTATATTTTTTTTTTAATGATAAATATAATAGTTGATGTAGGTGCTTTGTGTCAGGTAAAATAGGTGATTGATTAAATTTAAATTTTCTAATAATTGAAAAAAGAATTTCAAAACATGGGTACCAAACTAAATTTATAATATAGAAGGGTGATATATTAAGACTGTTTACATAAGTTTCGATTAAAATAAAACCATATATAAATCCAAGCAAATATGCACCACTATCTCCAATAAATAATTTATTAGATAAGTTGAATAAATATAAAATTATTAAAATAAATATCCATAAAAACCAATTACTAAAATTCAGTAAAAAATATTCTTGATTGGTATAAAATATAAAAAAAGAAACTATTATATAATAACCTAAAACATTTGTATTTAGTCCATCAATAAAATTTGTTCCGTTAATTAAAATAAGTAGACAAAATAATACAAATAAATAGTTATATATTTTATATTTTAAAATCTGGTCTATGAATATTACTTTAGTATCTTGTAGAGTTAAATCTGTTAGATAGATAAAAGTGAATAGAATTATAAATTGTAAAAAAAACCTAAATTTAGCTGAATTAAAAATTTTTAAATCTGAAAATAAACCTAATAAAAATATTATAAAAATAAAAATACTTAAATCAATTTGCTGATTAAAAAAAATAATAAAATAAAAAAATATAAAGATTCCACCTGATAAAGGTATTTTTTTTTCAAGTGTAAAATTTTGATGATTATCTCCTGAGTAATTTAATAAAAAAGATTTTTTTTTCAAATATTTGTTTATAAAATATAAGAATATTGGAGCAAAAAATATAGTAAGACTGTAATTCATTTTATCAAATTTAAAATTAATGTAGATACATTTTTTATATCAAAATTTAATTTTTTACATTAAAGATAGTCATTAAATATGAAACAATTAAAGAAAATAATACATAAATTTTTTAGTTTATTTAACTTGAAAATTACTAAAAAAAACTATGGATTAAATGATTTTCCAATAGTTGAAGCCACTAAAGATGAAATTGAATTACTGAACACCTCTTCAAAATACTCAATGACTAGTCTGCCAAGAAGATGGGCTTTAATCAATGCAATAAAGCAAGTAAAAAATCAAAATATAGAAGGTGATTTTGTCGAATGTGGGGTTTGGAAGGGTGGAAATTTAATAATCTATAATAATCTAAATAAAAAATATCAATTACAAAAAAATATTTTTGGATATGATACTTTTTCAGGCATGAGCGAACCTACTATCCATGATAATAATTTTTTAAATATTAATGCAAAGAAGGAGTGGGAAAGTAACAATAATAACAGTAGCAATGTAAACAATTCATTTAATTGTTACTCAAGCTTGGAAGAAGTAAAAAAAAATATACTTCATGCCACAAAAAATAGTTCTTTAGAAAACACCAAATTAATTTTGGGTAAAGTAGAAGAAACATTAGATATAAATGAAAATTTACCACAAAAAATTTCTATACTTAGATTGGATACAGATTGGTACGAGAGCACAAAAAAAGAACTTGAAATATTATATCCTAAACTAGTTAAGGGTGGTATTCTTATAATAGATGATTACGGTCAGTGGAAAGGTTCAAAAAAAGCTGTAGACGAGTACTTCAAAAATGAAAATGTAATTAAACACTTTATTGATTTTTCTTGCAGGATGATAATTAAATAATCTATATATAAATAGCTGAATTGAAAAATGACAAGCCTCTTAAATATTTACTAAATCTTTTAGGCTTCTGTTGAATTTTTTGTAAGACATTTTGTGCATCACTTAAATTTTCATAATCAAATTTTATCTCTAAAACATTTAAATAATCATTAATGTTTTTTTGAGTATTTAGCTTATCGATTCCAAAGGGCTGAAAGCAAATGGCTTTATCGTGAGTTATTCTAATTTTATCTATAATAAAATAATCTCTTGAATAGCTTACTAAGACTTGTGGTAACATAAGATCTTTAAGAATATATTCATTTGCATAAGCATCTTTAATAACCTCCTTATAGATTTCATTGTCTAAAGAAAAAACTTTATTCAACTCAACTTCACTAATTGGACATTGCATATCAATAACTTTTTTAAATCCAAATTTATTTAATTTTTTTTTAATTTCTAAATAACAATTACTTTCTGGTTTATCACCGTAATGTCTAATTCTAAACTTACACCTTTTACTTATTCCACTTATATTGTCTCTTGCAATTTGGTTGTTCAGATTATCAAAATATATACTATTTATTTTTCTAGTGGGATGGTGTTGTCTCAAATTTTTTAAAGTATGTAAATTTCCCTCAATAGTATGAGCATTGTTTAAATGGTATGGAATTTTAATTTCTATTCTCATGTAATTAATATATTTTTTTTAAATCTATTTTTTGATTTTTAATTTTAGATCCATTGATGAATATTTTACTATATACATCTGATTTTATTTTTAACTGTTTATTATAATTTTGGTCATTTAGATAAATTTCACCTCCTTTTTCGTAAAAACTCTTCTTGTTAAAAGCAATTAGATCAAAAAGTGTAGAATTAAGAAATTGATTATTATTAGCCCTAACTACACTTTGATCCTTGCTTGCAATTGCAATTTTTGAATTTGAAAAAAAACTATTTGTAACTTTAATATTACTAATCTCACCTGCTGAAATTGATTTGTCGCCAACTAAGTCAAATTGACTATTTAAAACTTCTACTTTAGATCCAGAAAAGTCTGCAGCATCTCCAGATATTTTTATAAATTTTGTATTAGTTATTATTCCATTAGAAAAATCTGAATCTAAACCATCAGAAATAGAATTTAAAAATTTAGAATTTTTGATAATAAATTTAGAGCTTATTATATTTAAAAAATCTTCAGCTATAGAATTTATAAATTCAGTATTATTGAAACTAACGTTTGATTTATAAAAATTTATTGATCCAGTCAAATGTGTTTGTGATGTTTTAAAATAATCTAAATTTTGAAATATAACATAATTAAATATTGACATATTTTTTGATTCTTTAACCAATATCCCATTCCAATTCTGATTTACATCATGTGATTTAAAATAAATTTTTTGATTTTTATTTCCAATAGCCTCAATATTTCCACCTGTAATTTCTATATAGGCACCTTTATCAAATACTATAGTTGCTCCTGCCTGAATCTTTAAATTCAAATTTTTTGTTAAAACTAAGGGTTTTTTTATATGGGTTACACCGGCTGGTATTATTAAATTTTTCTCATAAATTTTAAAGTTATCTAGATTTTCCAATATTTGAGAATTTAGATCTTCAATCTTAAAATTTGCTGATTTAAGTTTTATCGCTGCATTCTCGTTTGAATCAATCAATAGATCAAAATAAATACTTTCATAATTTTCTAATTTTTTTTTCAAATTATATTTTAAATACTCAAAATCGTTTGACTGTAAAATATATTTCGTATCTGCTGTCTGTAAAATTTCTCTATTATATTTTTCAATACAATTTTTTTTGCAATTTTTTTTAACAAAATTAACTTTTTTAATTTCAACATTATATGGTGTTAAATTTAAAATTTTTATATTTCCATCTTTAAATGCCCTGACATAAATTGGTTCAACAATTTTTAATAATCCTAGGTAATTCTTCTTTAATGATTCACTCACATTTGCTTTTGATATACTTGTTTTTTTACTTATTTTATAATTTTTACTAAGAACTTCTTTAAAATTTATTTTTTTAGCTAAAATTTCTAAATTGTTATTCAATATTTGATAGTTAAGACTATTATCACAGCTATCAATTTGATATTTACATAAAATTTCTAATCTGTTTTTGTAATTTTCTATAATATTTTTAAATACTTCTAAATTAAAATTAAACTTTTCTACAAACTCATTATTTTTTAGAATTAAATTATAAATTGGATAATCTTGTCTACTGCATGATTTTGTACAATCAATCAATTGCAATAATTCATTTTCTAATTGAGTTTTATTTACTAGTTTTCTTGGTAAAAGACCCCAATCAGTTGCAATCGGTTCAAGCTTTTTTGAGAAAGGGTTAACATAAAATCTGATATTTCTATACCCTAATCCGTGATAATCACCAGAAATTAACGATAGTATAAAAATTTTTGAAAATTTATCCATATCAAAAATATCACCCATTTCAGAACTTGATATCTTTCCTTTAACAAGGTCATATTTTAAGTCTTTTAAATAGCTTAATATATTAGAAAAGTAAAAATCATCAAAATCTTTTTCATTATATATACTGTTTTCAATTCTACCATGTTTACTACTTAAAAATTCAGCAGCCTCTAAACTTGAAACTTTTTTTAATTCAGTAGTAAGAAGTCTATATGCTGTTGCGTTATTTTCGTTAGTAAATTTAAGTATGGGTGAATATTTTTTTTTTCTAAGCTCCAAATAGGCATCAGAGTACTGTTCTTCAGCCAACATCAGACCCCAATCATTACCGTTTAAATCAATCTTATAAGTAATAAATTTTGGGGAATCTATCCCAGCCTCTGATAAAAGCTCTGAATAGATCACATTTTGTGGGTATTGTCTTGCGAAGTGCTGTGTTAAAGAAAACTCTCTCATCCCATCTATTGATTTTCCATTTTTCAATTTAATCCTCATACTAAATTGTTTATTATTTCCATAATGATCTGACAAACCACCCTTCAACCTTGCGCTTGCTTTTATAACTTCGTTATTGAATATAATCTCAATTGGGATTTTTTTTCTAGAAATATTGTATCTTTGTTCTAGTGATTTTTTTCTTTCTTTTTTTAAAGTTTTAAAGTCTTTAAAAGAAATGTTTATTTTTAATTTTTCATATCTGTTTTCATTTATTCCTTTATGTCTAATAGAGGTATAGATATTTTTAGTCGACTGAATTAACGAAAAGGATATAATTCTTTTATTTTGTTTAAAAAAAATTCTTAACTCTTGATCAATACTCCCTTTTAAACCTGGAGTCATGTAAGCTAATAAAAATATATTTAAAATTAAAATGAATAGAGATGAGAAAATAAATAACTTATTAAATAATATTTTTCTTACTCTCACAATTATTAGTAGACTGGATTTGAGTAATAGTAATTTATTTCTAATTTTTTTAAATCTTTGGAAAGTGCTTCTTGAAATTTATCAAATTTTTTTAGATCATCAATTAAAACTTTAGCAATAAAAGTTGCTTTATCAGCGTTGTTTTCATATTTAACAAGTTCAAAGTTTACAAAAAAGTAATTTAAATTTTTATAAATATACTCATTAGAAATTAGTTTGTTGTCTGCACCAAGTCTTTCGCAGCTAATTACCAGATTATACTCTGAAGAAACTTTATTATATTCATTTCCTATGAAAAACCAAATTATTGCAAAAATTACTATGCAAACAAAACTTGTTGGAATTATCTGTCCAGCTCCATATCCCAGTCCAATTGCTATTGCTAAAAATAAATAAATAAGCTCTTCTGGTTCTTTTATTGGTGTACGAAACCTAACTATGGATAAAGCTCCAACTAAGCCTAGTGAAAGTGCCAGTGATGATTTAACAATCAATATAACCAAAAAAGTTATTAATGATAACATTGGCAATACATTTGCTATGTGGGATTTATTTGAAAGAGATATTGATTTTTCTTCGTAAATAAATTTAAGGCTAAATGAGAGAATTATACAGCAAGTTAAACTTAACAAAGTTCTCACGTAGTCAATTTCGTTAAATGTTTCTAAATTATTTATAAATGATTCCATAAAATTACTTAAAACTTTCATCCTTATATATCAACTACTAATGGTCTTTCCACTATATTATGCATTTCTAATTCACTAGATTGTAATAAATTTGATGGTGTTGCTTATGCTAAACTGGTGTCTTATTTTTAACCAAATAATTGTCAAATACTAGCTCATCTAAGCTAGTTACATAAAAAATTCTAATTACATTGGTAGAAGAGTTAACAGTTGAATCTTTTTTTACATTGAGTGAGGTATTAAGTGGTATCAAACTTTAATAGTTTTAAAATTTAATTACTTTACCTATAATTCTAATTTGTGTTGATAGACATAAGTGGTATGAATTCAAATGTTAAATAAAAATAAATTTTTTATATTAATAATCCCCTCTTTAGTAATAAACTATTTTACTTTTACTCTTATTGACCACGACCATAACTTAAGTCTTTTTTCATCTTTGCTAGTTGTTTCATTCAACTTTTCAAATGTAATATTTGCGTATTCTTACTCTAAATATGGATTTTTTAAATCTTCAGTATTATTTTTAACTATTATTATGTCAGTAATTTTTTTAGACATAATTTTTTCTAATTTAACCAAAAAAAAAACCATACAAGTCTACGATAAAGAGTTAGGTTGGATTATTGATAAATCAGTTAGATTAAATCTTGAAAGCTACACCAAACAGAAAAAAAAATATAAAATTGAATATTTTACCTCAGAAGTTAAGGGGTTTAGAGAGTTTGATAAAAAAGAAATAAAAAGAAGAAACATCTTAATTATTGGTGATTCATATACAACAGGCCCTTTTGCCTCTAATACTAAAATGTATTATTCTCAGTTAAAAAAAAAGCTTGAAGAAAGAGATTTATATTTTAATTGGTTTGTTGGTGGAGGTGGGGGGTACGGGACATTGCAACAATATCTATTAATTAAAAAAAATTTAAATGAGATAAAACCTGATATATTTATTCATCAATTCTGTGAGAATGATTTTGAAAATAACACTAAAATAATTGAAAAAAATTCTATTCTTAGAAGTCAATATTATTTTAGACCATATTTAGAAAATGATGAAATAATTTATGACACTACTATTATTGGAAAAGTATATAAGTTTTTTTATCATAAAAGCTATTTATTTAAAAAAATTGATAAAATAGTTTCATCTTATCAGTATGGAAAAAATGGCTACTTTGATAAAAAAATATATGAAGAAAATATTGATAGTTCGATAGACTCAACATCTAAAATAATTGATATGATAAAAAACTTAATTGGTAATGATGTGCTATATGTATCAATAAATTGTACCTCTAAAAATGATGCAAAGTTTCAGCAGTGGCAAAATATTTTAAGGAAATATAACATAGTAGCACTCACGGAACCAAATAAATTCTTAAAAATCTTATCTAAAAATAATGAGGATATTTATTATGCTGATGGAGCTCATTTAAACGAATATGGAAATAAAATTTTTGGTGAGAAAATATATGAAGAATTGGTAAAAATATTAATTAATAATAAAAAATTAAATTAATTTTTATAAATTTTTCCTAAATAACTAATAATAAATTTTTTATTTCTTACTAAATAACTCATTAAAATATTTCTAATAAATGCGATTAATGGGTTGGATATATGAAAAACAAAATAATTAAATCTTGATTTGAAATTTATCATCTTTGTTCTTTTAATTCTTGTTTGATTGAATTTGTTGTTTTGATTTTCTAAATTTTCATACAATTCGTAAGCAAGCTCTATTGATTGAGATGCACCTTGCGCAAATGTTGGGGGGAAAGTAAAAAAAGCATCTCCAATAAGAAAAGTATTTTTATTTGTTGGATGATATATTTTAGAACTTACAAATACTGGAAAACATTTAATGTTTTTTAAATTTTTAATAATATCTGGACTTATTTGGTATGATAAATCAGATAATACTGATTCGATAAAATCTCTACTCTCAAATAAAGAATAATCTACTAGCTGACTTGCGCTAAGTTTTTTTCTTAAAATACTAATGAAGTTAAATTGCCCCTTCTTATTGATAGGATATATTACAGTATGTAATTTAGATCCCAGTGATAGAGATATATTATCTGGGTTTATTTCTTTAGTAGGTGCTTGATCTACAGTAGCTCTTAAAGCAATAGAATTAAAGTACTTTGGTTTAATTTCCTTTTTTGCAATT
The DNA here is from genome assembly GCF_047729545.1 of Candidatus Pelagibacter sp. Uisw_092. Lineage (GTDB taxonomy): Bacteria > Pseudomonadota > Alphaproteobacteria > Pelagibacterales > Pelagibacteraceae > Pelagibacter. The sequence continues at coordinate 1,024,234 of NZ_CP159824.1, forward strand.
ATAGATTTTGTTTTAGAAAAAGTGCCATCAGATATAATTAAATAATCGCATTTAATTGATGTTTTATTTTCAAAGTTTACCTCGATGTTTTTGGTCTCATAGTTAATCTGTGTAACTTTCTTATTATAGTTTATTAGGCTATCCGGCAGACTATCTTTTAAAAAGTTAATTAAAGTAAACCTCTGTAGTGTTGTATACTTAACTTCAGTGCTATTAAAAGCAGATATATTCAAGTCACATATCTTTTTTTTATTTTTTAAAGAATAGAAATCTACTTTATCAGGGTGAAATTTATCTTCTAACTTAATGTTATGAAAACCTATTTTATTTAATAAATTAATACTATTAACGGAAAGTTGAATACCATAACCCTTCTCTAAATTAATAGAATTATTTTTTTCATAAACTGTGATCTTATAATTTGAATTTTTTTTTAAAAGATTTGCAATATACAAACCTGATATTCCACCACCTATTATTGCTATTTTTTTCATATGTTTTTATATAAATAACTAAAAATTTTTTTAGTAAATGTTGGTAAGGTATAGTTATCAAGTTTTGAGCTATCAATCCAATAAGAGTTAGGAATTGAGCTTTTTATCTTGCTAAACTTAATAACTACAATCATATTCATATTTGAAATTTTAAAATTTAAAGTTTTTTTTAAATTATTATGCTTAGATATTTCTTTCATAGGGAATATTATTAAATTTTTTAAAAAGCGAAATTTGGTATTCTTTATTAATAAAAATTTATTATTTTTTCTATAAACGTTTAATAAATAAAACTTATCAATCTTTTTTTTACTTTCTTTTACAATTTCAAAATCATTTTTCTTAAAAGATTTGCAGTTTTTAATTAAGGGGCACTGACTACATACGGGATTTTTGGGTCTACAAATAAGTGCTCCTAATTCCATCAGAGCTTGAGCATAGTCACTTGCCCTTACAGAAGTACCCAATATAAATTTTTTACTAATAAGATTTTCTTTAGAAACTTCACTAATTAACTTTAGGTTTAATAATCTTTTAATTACTCTTTCAATATTTCCATCAAGTGGAATGAATGGCTTATTAAAGCCGATTGCCATTATTGCATTTGCTGTATACTCCCCTATCCCAGGAAGCAGCTTTAATTCCTCAATAGTCCTCGGCAATCTTCCTTTAAAATTTTTTTCTAAAACTTGAGCTGTCTTTTTCAAATTTCTAACTCTAGAATAATAACCTAACCCCTCCCAGTATTTCATGAGTTTATGCTCATTAAATTTTGCCAATGTGCTTATGTTTGGAATATCTTTTATAAAGTTATTAAAATATGGAACTACAGTTACAACCTGTGTTTGTTGCAGCATAAATTCACTCACTAATGTGTAATACTCCCTTTTAATTTGGGAAAATTTTTTCCTCCATGGTAATGGTCTTTTATTATTATCGTACCAATCAAGAATTTTTTTTGTTAGTATGGATTTTGTCATATGCAATTTAAAAATAACATTAAGCAGAGGCTTAAAACTATTCAAGGCTTAAGATCTTTTAAAGATACTTTGCCTAAAAACATTAAAAAAATAATCAAAAAAAAGGGCCATATATTCTCTGAAACACTAAATAATTGGAAATACATAGTCGGAGATAAGCTTTTTCAAATATGTTATCCAAAGTCATTCAAAAATTCAAATAAATTTGGTGTTAGCACTCTTCAGGTGATGACAAAAAGAGGCCACGAAATAGATTTAGAGTATTCAAAAAAAGAAATAATTAATAAAATGAATAGTTTTTTTGGCTACACAGTTGTTGAAAAATTAAAATTTATAAGTTTTGATGACGCTCAAGCTAAATTTAAAAAGATAAATGAAAATGAAAATTATGTGACAAATGGTAAATATGTAGATAGAATTAAAGATATTAAAAACGATAAAATTAAAAAATCACTATTAGAATTAACTAAATTATTTAAACAAAAATGAAAAAAATATTTTTAACATTATCTATCATGCTCATTGGTTTCACTTCCAATATATTTGCTGAAGAGAATCTGGTGATTAAAAGAATTTCTGAAGGCGAGGCAAGTGCTAAAATAACAATCATTGCTTATGAATCTTTAACGTGTGGTCATTGTGCGGACTTTCATAAAGATGTTTACCCCAGTCTTAAAAAAGATTTTATAGAAAAAGGTTTGGTTAGAATTGAGTTTAGACATTTTCCTTTGGATATTGCTGCATTTAATGCATCAAAAATTGGACAATGCAACAATGATGGTAAATCAGACGTAATGCATATTTTATATTCAGGCCAAAAAAAATGGGCCAAAGGAAAATCACCGGAGGAAGCAACTGCATATTTAAAAAAATTTATAAATAATGAGGGTATAAAATTAAATTTTGAAAAATGCTTGAGTGACAAAAGCATTGAGGACTTCGTTTTAAACGATCGAATCGAAGGAGTAAAAAAGTTTAAGGTTAATGCTACTCCTACGATAATAATTAATGATAAAAAGTTTGATAAAGCCCTAAATTATAAGAATTTAAAAAAATATCTTGAAAAACTGATATAAGTTAGTTTATGGAGTTTAAAAAAATCCAATTAAACGGATTTAAGTCATTCGCTGAAAAAACAAATTTTCTAATCGAAGATGGCTTGACAGGAATTGTAGGTCCTAACGGTTGTGGAAAATCTAATATTGTGGAATCTTTGAGATGGGCAATGGGAGAAACTTCTGCCAAAAGTATGAGAGGTTCTGGAATGGAAGATGTTATTTTTAATGGGACATCAAACAAAGCTTCAAAAAATATAGCAGAAGTTTCAATCGTTGTAGATAATGCAAGTCATGAAGGGCCTCTGCAATACAAGGATATGGATCAAATTGAAGTTAGAAGAAAAATTGAAAAAGACAAAGGCTCTAAATTTTACATAAATGATAAGGAAGTTAGAGCTAGAGATGCACAAATGTTTTTTGCAGATTTATCTACCGGTGCCCATTCACCATCCATGATAAGTCAAGGACGTATTGGAGCGCTAGTAACTGCAAAGCCTACAGATAGAAGGGCAATCTTAGAGGAGGCAGCCAATATTTCAGGATTACATGTCAGAAGACACGAGGCTGAACTTCGATTAAATGCTGCAGAAACCAATTTAAAAAGAGCAGATGAATTAAGAAGACAGCAAGAAAAGCAGTTAGCCAATCTTCAAAAGCAAGCTGAGGAAGCAATGAAGTATAAGTTTATTTCTGAAGAGATAAAAAAAATAGAAGCAGGCTTATATTATTTAAAATTATTAGATATTGATAATGAAATTAGAATAGAAAATGAAATCAACAATGAGGCAGAGGGAGAGGTGAATAACTTCAATCAGCAAATTGCTCAATTTGAAAACTCAATCAAAACAGAAACTGATAAAGTTTCTCCTTTAAGAGAAAAAAATATTGAAAACCTTTCAAGAATTCAAAGATTAAATTTAGAGTTACAAAGTTTAGATGAAGAAAATGTAAGAACGCAAGATGAGATAGAAAATTTCAAAAGATCTCTAAAAACTATTGAAGAAGATATTGATAGAGAAAGAGGCATTGTAATTGATGCAAACTCGAATGAAAAAAGGTTAAAAGAGGAAAAAAATGACTTAATAGAAATAGACTCTAAATATTTTGAAACTGAAAAACTATCAAACGAAGACCTCGAAAAAGCTAAAAATCAGCTTAGTAAAGAGCAAAAAGCCGTAGATGAGATCATTGAAATTTTTGCTAATGGCAACATAAGTATCAGTATCAACCCAATTAAAGAGGTTATCAATACAATTGAAAAAATTAAAGAATTAATAAATAGTAATGAGGCCAATCAGGCTCTTACATTACTAGATAGAACTAAAATGGAATTAAATAATTTCTTAAATAATTTAGCAAATGATGAAAGTAAAAATAAACTAACTGACATCAATGAAAAAAATGACAATATAAAATTACTTCAAGAAAAATATGCAGATAGTTTTAGTAAAAATCAATCAATTAAAAAAGAATCTATAAAAAGAAATGAAAGAATTAAAGCTATTGAAACTGAGGTTGAAAGTTGGAAAAACTTACTTTCAAACTCTCAGAAAATGGTAACTGAATTGACTGAGAGAAAAAATAAATTGTTATCACAATTGAATATACGTGATCAGCAACCTAAAACTCAAGCAGAAAAAAAAGGTAAAGCCACTGAAGGACTGAGGATTTCAGAAAATGAAAAAAATGAAAATGAAAAAATAATAGAAGAAACTGATAAAAAGATTAACTCTTTGAGACTTGAATTAAATGATATTCAAGAGAGATCTATTCAAATAAGAGAAAGGAAAGCAAGCTCAGGTGCGACCATTGAAGGATTAAAAAAACGTAAAGATGATTTGTTAGATAGAGTTAACTCTGAACTTAACCTTGAAGAAAAGAATATTCTTGAAAAATCTAATTTAAATGGTGTTGAGGAACTACCAGACTCGATTGCTCAAGAAGATGCATTGGATGAGAAGAAAAAAGAAAGAGAAAAGCTTGGATCAGTTAATTTGAGAGCAGATGAAGAAACAAATAAATATGAAATTGAAATTAAAAAGATGGAACAGGATAGAGAAGACCTTGTATCTGCAATCATTAGATTAAAAGAAAGTATTAACGAATTAAATCAAAAAGGAAGAGAGAGACTTTTAGAGGCTTTTGAAAAAGTTAATAGAAAGTTTAATGAAGTTTACACAAAATTATTTAATGGGGGAAGCGCAAAACTAGAGTTGGTTGATTCTGATGACCCACTTGAAGCAGGTTTAGAAATGTTAGTAAGTCCTCCAGGAAAAAGGCTTCAGTCTATAACTTTATTATCTGGTGGTGAGCAAGCATTGACAGCTTTGTCTCTTATTTTTGCTGTGTTCCTTACTAATCCATCTCCAATCTGTGTATTGGATGAAGTTGATGCCCCTTTAGATGATGCTAACGTAACAAGATTCTGTGGCCTCCTAGACGACTTAACAAAAATAACTAATACTAAATTTATTATTGTAACTCACCATGCTCTAACAATGTCTAAAATGAATAGACTTTACGGAGTAACTATGCCTGAAAAGGGTATTAGCCAACTAGTAGCTGTTGATTTACAAAAAGCTGAGAGTATGGTTGCTTAATAAACAAATGCCAAAAGATTCGCTTAAAACTCGCCTAGAGATTGCAAAATCTAAAATTGTTAAGAAAAACCTTTATAATGACAAGGAACCACCCTCCTCTATAGGAACTGCATTCAAATTAAGCACAGAATTAGTTTCAGCAGTAGCAGTTGGGACAATTATAGGGTTTATTTTAGACAAGACCTTTGGTACTAAGCCTTGGTTAATATTAATATTTTTTTTTGTAGGTGTAGTTGCTGGTATCATAAATGTATTCAGATCTGCAAAAAAGATGCAAGAATAGATTTAAAAATTATGGCAACAAATCCAATGCACCAGTTCGAAGTTTATAGAATTGGGCCAGAAATAAAACTAGGTGTAATAGATATATCATTTACAAATGCAAGTTTGTTTATGGTCGTTAGCTCTTTGGCGATATTATTAATTTTTAATCTAGGATCAAAAAAAAATTCATTACTACCTAATAAGGTTCAACTTCTGGCAGAGTTAAGCTACAGCTTTGTTTCTAAGATGATTAGCGATACAGCTGGTTCTAAAGCAAAACCATATTTTGCATTTATCTTTTCTTTATTTATGTTTGTATTGTTCTGCAACATGTTTGGTATGATCCCTTATGCATTTACGGTCACTAGCCA